>CAKUWM010000021.1 GCA_934699305.1 uncultured Saprospiraceae bacterium
ATATCCGCGATTGGTTAAGAGAGCAGAAAAAAGGAAAAGAAGCAGAAGAATCAACTATTGATTGGGATGATGTAGTCTTTGAAATTGACCTGCTTAAATCGCAAGAAATAAACCTTGATTACATTCTTGAATTGATATTTGAGCAAAATAAAGAGACCAAAGATAAAACGTCTTTAACTGAAGAGGTTCGTCGGGTTATACGTGCAAGTATAGGCAACAGAGCCAAAGAGAGTTTAGTAGTCGATTTCATTAATGCAACTGACCTTGACAGTATGGAGGATAAGGCGAGCATTATAGATGCATTCTTTTCTTATGCCCAAGAAAAACAGAAAATTGAGGCCACGGAATTAATTTCAGCTGAAAATCTAAATGAGGAAGAAGCAAAACGCTATCTCCTCGCATCTTTAAAGCGGGAATATGCCAGTGAACACGGGACAGAACTCAATGCCATTTTGCCAAAAATGAGTCCTTTGAATCCACAGTATTTGACAAAAAAGCAGAGTGTTTTTCAAAAGATAGCTTCGTTTGTGGAGAAGTTTAAAGGGGTTGGCGGGCAAATTTGAATTTGTTATTGAAATAACCCCTCCAAGTTTGAAGGGGGTTTTTCAATTAGGATAAGTATGTAATTCTTAAGGTTTGAGTAGAATTTTCACACTTACTTAATGACTATTTCTTTGATTCCGCAATTGAAACTTTACGGAATTCTTTCAATAGTTTCTCTAAGGCCAATGACGCTTTTCTCGCTCTTGTTCCCGCTGATTTATTTCCGCTTTCTGACTGTAATTTAGCGTCACTTTCAAATGATTCGTAAGTGCTTTGCATGTTTTCAATAAGTTCTTTCATAAAATTTGTCTTTTAATTTATTTTAATGAGCGAAAATATGGTTATTCAGCCTAAATACCCTGCAATAGTTCAATAAAATTAGGTGTTAGGCCATTTTCTACTGTTGCAGAAACATTTGAAATTGATTATTATCAAATTACAGCATATTTCACCATTAAGTCAAAATCAATTTAATGGATTATTTTAATCACAAAACCATAATCGTAAGATGTATCGGTAAGACGGTACTTTGGGTGAGTCTGGGCACCCCAACTATTATCACCACCAACTCCCATTTGTTTCAAATCAATATCTATCGATGTAAGATCCCTTGGCTTAACATCAATAGTGTGTCGCTGCGCGAAACGTTTGTCTCCCTGATGACGCCCATCGGTTCGACCTGCTGACTCAAAATCCTCAATAAGATTGTGGTGGGCAGAAACTTCCAAAAGGTCTTTCCCTTTAAAAATTAATCCCTCACCCTTTGAATTAAGAATGGACAGCCATCGCACATCAGTTTTATTGCCATTTTCCTGCGGACGAATATATGGGACATATTGATCTGCCACTGAACCAGAATACAAATCTACGAAAGCTGACGTTTTACGATCCTGATAGGATTCATGGGAGCCTCGACCAAACCATTCCATTTGGTCAAATTCCTTTGGCATTAACAAGGTCATTCCCATTCGTGGAATTTCAGGCAAACTGTTTAATGCCATTTCAAAATGATTATCAACTTCTATTTCTCCGTTGCCTCTTACCAGATATTGCGTTTGGTAACTCCCAATTTTATTCTTTTCAGTATCTTGAAGATCATAATCAAAAGTTACTAAAACCGAACCTTTATCTTTTCTTGTGACATCTGTTTTGACAACTTTTGCGTTTTCACCAGCTTTGCGCCATATTTTGGAACGAATAGGAAGGTCATTTCCAAAGTCATTGTCGGTTGGGGCTCTCCAAAAGCCAGGTTGTGGTCCAGATATCAATAATTCTTTATCATTGGATTTCAAACTCATTATTCGCCCTTTGGCAGAATTGAATACGACAGAAAAACTATCACTGGACATTTGCAGCTCGTCTCCTGACTTCTTTAATTTAAGTCTCGGCATCATTTCTTTGACGGCTATTCTAGGCATATCAACATCCAACTTAAACTGTTCGGTAGCAAGTTCAGTGCCTGCTTTCACCAAGCCATCATTATTTTTTAATTTAGCAGAAATCTTTAAAAAATATTCCACACCTACCTCTGTTTTAAAATCCGTATTGACTTGAAGATCTTTACTTTCATTTGGCGCTAATGCAAGTCCATCCCATGTCCCAGATTTTATAAGTTTTCCATTTCCTTTTATTTCCCAAGAAACATTAAAATCGGTCGTATTCCTGAAATCATATTTGTTTTCTATTTTTAAAACTCCTGCTTTAAGATTTACGGGATAGAACTTCAGATACTGATATACTTTTTTGACTTCCAAAATAGAAGGATGGATGGTCCGGTCCGGAAAGACCAATCCGTTGATGACAAAATTGCCGTCGGAAGGTACATCATCAGGTCCAAAATCACCGCCATAAGCCCAATATTGCTCACCGGTTTCTGTTTCTTTAATCAGGCCTTGGTCAACCCAATCCCATATAAAGCCGCCTTGTAACGCCTTTTCTGCTTCAATCACGTCCCAGTAATCCTGTAGGTTTCCAACACTATTTCCCATAGCGTGTGCATATTCACACAAGATCAATGGTTTTGTCGGGTTGTTCTTAGCATATTTTTCGATAGACCTGATGGGAGCATACATCGGCACAACAATGTCCGTGTTCCTACCGCTTTTGGCTTGTTCGTATTGTACTGGTCTGGTCTGGTCTTTAAGCTTAAGATAGTCATAGGTCGCTTCAAAATTGACCCCATTACCTGCTTCATTCCCTAACGACCAAATTATTATTGAAGGCTGATTTTTGGTTCTTTCATACATATTCTGGGTTCGATACATGTGGGCATCTCCCCAATCAGGATTCTTTGCGAGAGATTCATCTCCATAACCCATGCCATGCGATTCAATATTGGCTTCGTCCACCACGTAAAGGCCGTATATGTTACAAAGCTCATACCATCGTTCTGGCTGCGGATAGTGGGAGTTGCGTACGGCGTTTATATTGTGTTTTTTCATCTGGAGAATATCCATTAACATGGTCTCCTCATCAACCACATGACCGTTTGATTCGTGATGCTCATGGAGATTGACTCCTTTTAACAACACATATTCGCCATTGATTAGAAGGGTTCCGTCCTTAATCTCCACCCTTCTGAATCCAACGTTTTGGGTAAATGCCTCTAGCTCATTGCCTTTGTCATCAAATAAGGATACCGTCAGATGGTAAAGCTCTGGGTATTCAGCGTTCCACTGTCTGACCTTATCAATTTTAGTGTTCCAAGAAATGATGTCGCCTTTTGAGCTTCCTGAAAAAGATTCTATTTGGTTATTTCCATCAGTCAATTCAGCTTTTACAGAAACAGGTTTATCGTAATTTGTCTTGCTTAGTTCTATATTCAAGCTAAGTTTTCCAGTGGAATAATCATCATCCAGATTGGCAATTACCCTAAAATCTCTAATATGTTGTTTTTCACGCCCGAGCAAAAACACATCCCGAGTAATACCTCCCAAACGCCAGAAGTCCTGATCTTCCAAGTAGCTGCCATCGCTCCATTTATAAACTTCGACGGCGAGAGTGTTTATACCTTCTTTTAAAAATTCGGTTATATTAAATTCCGCAGGTGTCTTACTGTCTTGGCTATAGCCAACCTTTTCTCCATTTACCCAAACATACATGGCAGAACTTACGGCACCAAAATGGACAAAAACTTCTTTGTTCTCCCAATTTTCTGGAATGGTAAAACTTCGCTTATAAGAACCTGTTGGATTGTAATGGCTCTGGATGGTTGGTGGTGCCTTTAGAAAACCAAACCCATTATTTTTATAGATTGGATAATCATAACCTTCCATCTCCCAATTGCTTGGCACTTTTATTTGGTTCCAACCACTTGTATCGAAATCTTCCCTGTAAAAGTTCCTTGGCCGTTCTAAAGGATTTTGTGAAAGATGGAACCTCCACTCGCCGTTCAAAGATTGCAACAGGGAAGAGGCAAATTTATTGTCCACATCAATGTCAGCCTTGGATTGAAACGGAATGAAATAAGCCCTGGGCTCCTCTCTGTTGATCTGGTTGATCTTTGGGTTTTCCCAATCGTTGGGACCCTGTGCAATTCCTATAAATACATTTAAGAATATGAAACTTAATACTGTTGTAATTTTCATTTTTTTAATAGTTAAGAGTGAAGGTGTGAACGATTCACACTATTTATTTTTCAATATAAATCTTAAGAACCCTCCATTTAGAGGTTCGTATTTTTTACCTTTTATCTGTTATTTCCAGAATAGGCGTGCCAATACTGCCACTTGGCATTTGTATTTTGAGCATTGCCGCCAGGGTTGGTGCGATATCGCTCATTTCAATATAACGATTGGTTTGTCCATGCTCTACATTCCATCCCATCCATACTAAAGGAATGTGTGAATCATACGGATGCCAACTGCCATGGTTAGCCCCTTTTCCAATACCTTGTTTCCATCCAGATTGAAAAACAATCTGAATATCGCCACCCCTTAAAGCATTGTACCCATTAATAAACCGTTCTTTTATTGTTTCAGGCCAGGGTGCTAATCCCAGTTTTCTGCTTGGCCATGCATCTAGTACTCCAGGTTGTTCCTTTATCATCAAAATGATTTCATTCATCAGATTTTCTTCATCTACAGTGTTTTTACCACGGATTTCAGTCCAATTAAGATAGATTTCATACTTGAAAGATATGATGGCCTTATCGATTCCATACATGTTCTTGACAAAGTCGTTTATTTCTTCAACAAAATTATCGGTATAGTCACCCGTTGGCACTCCTTTTTCTTTCAAAAACCCTGGGGAATGTGAGACACCATGATCAGCTGTTATAAAAAACAAATATCCATCAGATCCAAACCGGTTATCTAAATACGTAAAAAACTCAGCAAATTCCTGATCTAACCGAAGATACGTATCTTCAATCTCGATAGCATTCGGGCCTACGGCATGACCTATCGCATCGGTAGCACTAAAACTTATGGCAATCATATCGGTAAAATCATTAGTTCCAAGGCCTTCACCTTCAATTGCAGCCTTAGCCATCTCAAAAGTGAGGATATTCCCAAAAGCGGACTTCGCAATGGCAGCATAACCGTTATCCTGCGTACTATATTCGAATGGAAAAACTGGGTGCTCTTTATCTATCAATCCCCACTCGTATGGTTTATTATCTTCTGTGCTTTGAACATAAGTCTCAATGGGATACAAAGTTTTCCATGTCTGAGTCAAATAATAATCTGAAAGTTTTCGATGGTTGAAATCATTCACCCATTGAGGTAATTCGCTCATATAATATGTACTCGTTTTGAATTTTCCCGTGTCATTGTCAAACCAATAAGACCCGTTTGACATATGCCCTCCAGGAAGAATAGCACCACGATCTTTAAAGGATACTGCTACCACCTTACTTCTGGAGTTATTGGATAACTTTAATTCATCACCTATGGTGGTTACCAAAAGCTGACGAGGAGACCGGGGACCTCCTTTTTTATGGGGTACCCCAACATTTTGCACCGATGTGTCTTCAACGCAATTTACCGATCGGCCAACAGATCGGTCATACCAACTATTACCTATGATTCCGTGAATAGCAGGTACGCTTCCTGTATATACACAACTATGCCCTGGCCCTGTGGATGTTGGGCTGTAATTAATATGAACGTTCTCACAAGTAAATCCTTGCTGCAAAAGACGTTTAAATCCGCCATCCATGTAACGATCCTGATAGCGGTATAGATAGTCCCATCGCATTTGATCCACCACTACCCCAACAACAATTTTTGGCCTATCCTCTAATCCTTGGGCATTTATGTTCTGCAAAAAAAGGATCATGAGAAACACCCAAAATCCTTTAGGGCTAAAAAGTCTTAATCTAAATCCTTTTAAATTATCTATTTGTACTTTTAAATTTTTGGTTAACATAATTTAATAAATTCATATCTGATACCTACAATTAATGAGGTGAATTAGATTGTTTTGAGGTAGAATAAATTACTTATCGACATATTTTACCGTAAACCCCTTATGCTTTACGTCGCCTTTTGTCATATTTTTTATTGAAATATCTCTTGTTATATAGTCTCTATCCACCAAATTCCCTTTTACGACGACATTTCTACATCCGTCAAGCATAAAAGCTGATTGCTGCCATGCATAGGGACGATAGGTAGATGTCTTTATAATTTGGTTCCCAGTAAATGAAAGGTTTTTTACTAATCTTGCTCTTACCAACGGTGCATCAAATACGTGGAAAGTATTATCCTGAATTCTGATATTATTGTGATAGGGTTGGTCATTCCTACTTTCTGGTTTATATGACGGTGTAATGGTTATAACGGCATCACCCCATTGATCACTGTTGCCATCCCTGTTACCAGATGTTAGACAGTTTTCAAAAATATTATTTTGTATGGTAACATCAGTATTGGCTCCAGATTCAAACCAACGATTGATATCCCCTTCAATAAGAATAGCAGTTCCTGCCGACCTAAAATAATTGTCCTCTATCAAAACGCTTTGAGGAGTTGTGACTAAAATCCCTCTTGCCCTATTTTTTTTCAAAATTTTATTATTCCTTATTATGACCTGCGCAGTCCATGTTTTATTTTCAATGAAATCGTTTTCTTTCAGTTCATCAGAAAACGGTCTTATGAACGTATATTTTTGTCCAATCAGTTTTCCGTCTTCGTAATATGGCTCTCTTGATTCAATAGTATTTACACCACCACGCTGTGCTGTTGCCCCGTCTATATACCATACCTCATCTCCCGTATCATTCAGTCGACCCAACTCTTTGTCATGCCCAACAATGGTTCGATTATCTATAATTTTAAAAACATTGGTATGTCGTCCATGAATATTTATAAAATCGTCTCCTTGACCGGTATGCGCACAATTTGTCACTTTTATTAGACCTTTGCAGTTTTTAAAATGAGAGGCATCGGCTACTACGCTGAATACTCTTCCTTTTTTTTCGTTCACCAACATTGACGCATTATCCATGGTAATATTCTCACTACGCTCTCCCAGTACGCCATGGCCTAGGGCATGATAGATTTTCAAATCTTTTAGAACGACATCCTTGCTATTTCTTATATGAAAACCTAAGCTAGCGTATCTTTCATGATACAGAGTGACATAAGTTCCGAAGTCCGGTCGCATAGGAGTCTGACCATGGAAACGAATAGTTCCGTTTGATAACTCTTCGGCATCCTGGCTAAATATATCACCTAGGGGATTGTCCCAAGTGTTGTAAACTATTTCTTGGGTATCTTTATCATATAGATTGTTGTAGCCAGTAATTACGGGCATTTTCCAATCCTCACCAAGAAACATAATTTTATTGTTTTCTATGACAAAAGGATATTCTTCCCTATCGATTTTGACATCCAAATGATCATCAGAAACACCTTCTATCGTCGCCTGGGAAATATAAGGTCGCTCCCAATCCACTGAAAAGTTCATAAACACCACGTTTACGCTTGAATCTACCTCTGCAATTTTCATTCGTCGTCCGTGAAAGATGAACTCCGAATCATTACCTTCGACAATTATATTTTTCATCTGTTTTAAATGGAATCCAATTGAAACTTTATGTGAATCGGAATCGATTGGCCAAAAGTCATAGCGGCCTTTTGGGAACATCAGTATAGCAGAATCATATAGTTTACATTCTTCTAAAGCTTTGTTTAAAGCTGGTAGTACATTATTCCTCTTGCCAGGTTCATAATCAAAGTCCAATATGGATACAACATGTTGTGAATAACAATTGGAGATTGAAAAGAAAAGAAGGAAAATAAACATCAACACAGGTCTCATCATGGTTAATCAATTATAAATTTATGGAGTGAAACTATTTAAATTGTTCTGTTGGTTTCTAATAGGTTTTTATATCAAAATGTCACGAGATAAAAACTACCCAAGTTCTGTCATCCTCCATTTTGTGGCAATAACTTGGGCTCATATCATAGTCGGAAAACGGATCCTTCTAATCTTGGTCAATAAAGTTAGAAACGACTTGAGTAATATTACTTTCTACCCACTCAAATACATTTCGTTCCTACCCGTGTTTTGGATGTGAGGATATTATTGCACTTTTAAAACCTCACTCAAGACTTTCCCTATATTACCATTGGGCTCTTGAATGCGCAAAAGAGATGCAACAGTAGGAGCAATATCCGTCATATTCGCATTTTTTGAAGACCTGCCCCTTTCGATGCCCCATCCCATCCACAACAACGGAATTCTAGCATCGTCAGGGTTCCAAACCGAATGGCCTGACCCCAATGACGATAAGGAATTGGCGTCTGCATTGAGGATATAAAAGATCCCTCCGGTTCTTTCGGGATGATGGCCATTGATCATTCTTTGTTTGATCGGCTCGGGAATAGAAGCATCACCTATCTTATTGAAATCGGCTACAAATAGAATCTCTGTATTTCTTCTCAAATATTTCATACAGATATCTCGAATTTCCTGCTCGTCCAATTGATTTTGTACGATTTTTTTATAATCAAAACGCACTTGGTTATATACTGTAGCATTGACCAAATCTCCTATATGAAATTTTTCTTTCAAAAGATCATTGAGGTCGTCCTGTATGGATGATTTTACTGGATGCACAGGTAATTTGTGTTCATGTAAGAACTGCGCATTGTGGGAACCTCCATGATCTGAGGTAAGAAAAACTGTATAATTATCCTTTCCCACTTTTTGATCCAAAAACTTAAAAAACGCTCCCAATTCCTGATCTAATCTGAGATAGGTGTCCTCAACTTCAATAGAGTTGATGCCAAATTTATGTCCTATTATATCTGTTGAAGAAATACTGATGGCCAAAAGGTCGGTATCTGGTCCTCCGCCTAAATTCTCATTGTTTATCACTTCTTTTGCAAAGTCCAACACAAGGCTATTCCCATAAGGTGTGGTATAGATTACACTATAATTGTGCTTTGTAAACAACTTGGAGGTTTCTATTGGGAAAACCGCTTCCTTCTGACCTTTAAGGGTTCCCTCATAAGGCACATTGTCGGCCGTACTTTGGATATACGTTTCAATATCATACAACGTGTTCCAATCTTTTGATAAGTATTCGGCCGCCAGATTCAAATCATTAAAGTTATCCACCCATTTTGGAAGTTGGTTCATATAATAGGTACTTGTAATCCATTTTCCGGTCTTGTTCTCAAACCAATAGGCAGCATCCGCAGCGTGTCCCGCCGGTAATATGGCGCCTCTATCCTTCAAAGAGATTCCGATGACTTTGGACCTAAAATTTGTAGCTAATTTCAATTCGTCTCCAATGGTATTGGACAATAGGTTAACAGGTGATTTTTTACCTGCAGAAGACGTGGTCCCAACGCTTTCTACATTGGCATCACCCACGCAGTTGATGGTCTCTCCGGTTGAATTAAAAGTAATGCTATTCCCCGTTATTCCATGGATTGCAGGAACAGATCCTGAATAAACCGTGCTGTGCCCAATCCCCGTAACCGTAGGAATATAATCTATATACGTGTTTTCATTTGAAAACCCATCCTTTAATAGTCTTTTAAAACCGTCTGAACCATATCTATCATAGTAGCGGTACAAGTAATCCCATCGCATCTGATCCACCATAATTCCTACCATCAATTTCGGTCGTGGCACTGGTTCGGGATCTGGCAATGGAGAAAAACCGCTGCCAATGATTAAAATAACTATTGCCAATGAAAATTTTTTGAATCTCATATAATGAATCGTATTATTATTAAAACTTATTTTATCAATTTAAAAACTGGATTATTTAAAAAAAAAACAAACTCATCCCAATAATTATTTTTTAATGAACTTGAGTGAAAAGCTTCTATCTCCTTGAACTACATGCACAAAATACAACCCTGATTTTAGTTCACGACTATCAATTGGCATTTTAGAGTTTAGAGCGGCCTGATAACAAATCTTACCAAAAACGTCAAAAATTGAGATTTTTGAAGGCGTATCAGTTGTTAAGTCTTTTATATAAAAATAATCTTCTACTGGATTTGGATATATCTTGTTTGCCTTTTGCAAATAATCAGAGGCTATTTGCTCCTCTTTATTAGTACTTGTTTTATTTGACGTTGGCTCTACAAATTCAACATAATTTAAACGAAAGTTTGCACCATTAAAAACCAATCTTAAAACATTCCCCGTAGAACTATTGGGAATAGTGATACCACTTAAACTAACTGTCTCCCACTGTTCCCATCCACCGGTATAATTAAGATCAATTTCACCCAATTCAGTATGGTCTAAATAAACTGTAATTGATTTTGGTTGGTTATTATTAAAAGCACTCGATATTCTTGCCTTAATGTCATAAGTGCCTGCTTGAACATCTGAAATGGTATATTTAACCCATTCGCCATCCACAATCCACGCTATTGCATGACTGCCTGTCGCATCATTTATTGCCATAACATCGACATCTTCATAAGTGCGAATATTAAAAGGATAATTGCCATTCCCATTACCTCCCGATGTGTCATGATAGGCCACTCCTTCACCACCACGATCATAGTCTTCCGCCTCTATTTTACCCGGAATCACATGAGTTTTGTATACGTAATTTCCAAGTGAAGGATCATAACTAGAATACAAAGGCACATATCTATCAGGGTTATTGGTGGTCCAATTATTTCCAAAAGCTACAACACCAGCTCTTTCAGGAAATACCGAATTGGCAAAACGCACACGTCCTGTATTGGTTTCATTGGTATCATCCACTAAATATAAAAATTCATTTTTCATATTGGTAGCTGCTATAATACTGGCATCCGAAGATTCTATAACCATAGCGGCATCGCTTGATTCCTGAGGAGCCCAAGACCCAAACATGGCTTCATTGGATAGCCCTCCAATTACTTCCAGTTTAGAACCTCCGGTAGCCTGAAACGAGGGGTTATATCCTTCGGTTTTATAGCCCATTACCCAAAGTTGTGCCCCATCTGTCACAGCGAAATTGGGGCTTTGTTTGTATTCTCTGTTCACATACCTTAACCATGCTTTTTGTCCGGCCCTAAACGGTGTGTTGGCGTTACCTATTCCGGTGCAACCATTTGCAAAAAAATTACCGACACCTGAACCCATGGAATTACTGTAGACCCCAGTATGGTAATTCACAACCATTACTCGGCTTGAATTTTGGTCAACTTTAACTCCTTGTCTACCCCCATCAGCAATAAAAAGTGGGTTTTCGCTTACGCCATTCGATCGGATTCTTCCATTAAAATGTACATTACTCCACATCATGTTAATACATCTAATTTCTTTTGGCACCCATACCGTACCACTAACGTAATATCTGCCTTTAGGAAAATATACGGTTGTAGCTCCTGCTGCTGCTGCTGCGTCTATTGCTGCTTGCAATGCCTGCAAATTATTAATATTGGGATCGTTTACTGCTCCATAATCATCTACATTGACCCACTTGCTTAGGTCTTGTTCCCAATATTGGTTTGGAGATTCTTCTATAGGTAAGTTTAAAGATCTATCAAGTTGTCCAGAACGTGACGAGTAAAATGCTCCAGTTCTATATTCTGTCACCCTGCCTGCAATACTATCAACACCTATGGAAACAGCATCTTTTACTAAAAGATCATTATAGCCTGATAATTTCAAATTACGGGCAAACAATTGCCCATCAGTAAACCAGACGGCAAGATTACCTCCTGAGCCAATACTTTTAAACTCACTATCTATAAAAATGGCATGAGAACCATTATCTATTTGGCTACCTCCGCCTTGCGTACCACTCATTATTACCGCTGGAATATTACCCGTTTGCTGGCTATATAATTTCCTAAAATAAGCACCACCATCTATATATTTAATACCAGCTTTAGTCTGATTTTTTAAAGTAATATGTTCAAGCGTAACGGCCGTAAAATGATAAGGTTCAAATCTCAAGCCAACCTCAAAACCATCGACGGTTATATCGTGATAATACCCCCCGATTGGCCCCACTTTAAAATCGACTCCGAATTTACCTGTACCATCACCACTTTTTATCAATACATTTTCAATACCACCAGTATTAGCAGAAACCCATTTTACACCTACCGCTCCAGGGTTTCCAATACCTATATCGATAGTAAGGTTTCTTATATGATTAAATCCTGCCCCATGGTTAAAAACTGTTTTAGCAAATGAGAAAACAGGTTTATAAACATTAAATCCATTAGAATTATTGGCTAGTTTTATAATCGTATTATTCCTGCTTTGTCCAATAAAGCGCATACGAACCATTTTCTCTCCTACTGTTGGTGCTGGATATGTACGTGCTGCTCCACTGTACACAATGGTATTTGTTATTTTATATGTACCATTAGGTATATAAATGGCCCAAGAAGCTAGATATGAATTTGGTTCTCCATCAGCGCCTTCGACATTATTGGAACTCCAACCAAATGTGTCATAATATTTAAGCACGTCATCATAAGCATCAATAAAAGCTTGAGTGTCGTCTGTTACCCCATCACCCACTGCATTATATGGCGGTTTGGTAATATCTATAAATCGATTATTTATACTATCCATGTGCCGAAACACATCTTCAGGATAAATACAGTTTAAATTTAGGTTCCTATCCTGCGCCAACCCACTTTTAGGTAATAAGAGTGCTATAAAAACAAGTTTAAGGAATAGCTCTCTAAAAACTAGTTGACTAAATATCCTATTGAATAAACTATAAAATTCTGGCACGATTTCAGATTTAATTTTTAAATTAGTTTTCATCATACTTAGTTTAAATGGTTAATACTTATAAGTATTGGATCGCAATCCAAGGTGTTAATACTTATTAAATGTTTGGCCAATTCTATTAAGTAAATAGATGAAACATTCCTTTTTCAATCCTCCAAAAAAATTTTGGTTTCCACATGCAAAACAATAGTCTTACGAAATTTGAAAAACGTTAAAAACCAGTATTCAATTGCGGACAGCTCAACAGCATGATTCTGGAATATTCTAAAACTTAACTTCTTTATCTTTGACCTCTTTAATAATTGTTTTAGATTTTAGATTTCCTTTGTATGTGTTATTATTGACCTTTAATTTTCCAATATGCTCAAAATCCAATACGGGCATTTCTGGATAAATCGGCTCAAAACTCCCGGAATTTTCAATAATATTATTGGTGAATTCCAGTTCCTTTACGCTGTTGGCATGGAGTATCCACGAATCAAAATGTTTAAATTTATTGCTATCAATAATGATTTTCCCGAATGAATAGTCTTCCTTATCACCTCCTATTGTTGAAATAATATTAATTACCGGATGTTTGTTGCCTGCAAAACAACAATCGCCAAACTCATTGTTCCTAATAATCAATTCCTGTGCCTGACCAGACTCATACCACCATGACAGCTCTACTGGCACAAGTATGGCACTCATCATATTGCTGAAATAATTATTCTCGACAATAGTTCTTTTAGGCGTTGATAGTAAAATTCCCCGAGCTCTATTGATATCAATTCTGCAACCGGAAATTTCCACTTCAGGATACCAATCTAAATTCTCCAGCACAAAATCCTTATTGACATCCAAAGGGATTTTATCCTCAAACGTGATGATGTAATAACGTCCATTCACCATTTCCAAAGTCTTTACCTTACCCTTATAAATGCTGTTTGTAGATAGATTTTGATTTATAAAGCCTATTTCGTCTCCAGGGCCAGCAAAAATAAAACCTGCTTGGTGATGATGTCCTACTCGAACCCCTAGGCGGTGGTCATCAAGTACATCTTCAACAATAACATAAGCCGAATGTACATTTGTTGCATCATCTAACATTTGTTTAAAAATGCAATCCTTTAGAATTATTTTTCCTTTGCAACCAGAAAAATGAGTAGCATCTGCAGTGGTGGAAACCATTCTGTTTCCACTTGCCTGAACTTTCATTGATGTTATAGTTACGTTGACACAACGTTCTGCAACAACGCCCATGCCACCGGCATGATGTATGGCAACACGATCTAAAACAATATCTTCACTTTTTAATAAATGGATAGCATTTGCCAAACGGTTTTGCCCCATTTTCCCTTTGGACACCATTATCATTCCAACAGGAGGCACTTTTCTGCTGGTCGTGATTCGTACCAACCCATGCATTAATTCCTCAGCTTTAATTGTGTATTCCTCCTTTAGTTGGGTAAATTGTGGCGACCGAACATCAATGTAATTGGGAAACTTTAGTTGTTCATTATTTCGAACCTCAACATTGGAGTTCATATCCAATGGCATAAAATCATTATTCCTATAGGCTACGGCCTTTCGCTTAGGATCAAACAAAATGGCCCTATCTAGATCATGTTCAAAGCCTTCTTTAATAAAGTAAAGGTTATTGTTTTTTATGGCGTATGGAAATTGAGACGATATTTCAATATCGAATGTGCCTTTGGATGGATCGTTAGCTACAATTTTTGCTTCACTATGCAATGGAATTTCCCAATCAATACTAATATTGGATATTTTTATGTTCTTTGAATCCTCTACATGAAATGGCACCATTAGACCGTGGAAAATAAATGCAGTCTCATTCCCAACGATTTCAAGGTTATTATACCCTATAATTGGAAATGCTATTCGGCGTAATGAATTGTCGTGATTAGTTACATAACCGTACTTTTCAAAAGCTTTCTCAGGATAGAAGTGGTATACTCCTTCATCAAAAATAATTTTTGGATTGTCAAGTCTTGATGCATCCTTAAGCATTTCCAATACCGCTAAGGTGGCATCTTGAGTACCTGGCTTATAATAATTTTTGAAAAACAACTCTTGTGCATGTAGTGTAAGTCCCGAAAGGATAAAACAAATTACTATCAGAATCCTGGTCCGTTTTACTGTTTTATTGTTCATATCTGTTGAATTATTTTAGATTGTTTTGGTTAGTTGCTTGAGTGAATAATTTTTTCTTTTTCAAAATCAGACTTGTTTATCCAATCAGATTTCACTGTTTCTCCATTCATGTAGCGCTCATAAAAGCCTTGACCTGTAGCTGGAGGATAAGAATTAAACACATCTCCGTTGCCTAGTACTCTAGGATCCTTTTGAACCGTTAATTCCTCCGTCATTAGTTTAAACATCGTATTTTTTATCTCAAGGTAGTTCTCATTACCTGCTAAATTGTCCATACAGTCTCTATCCACAGAAAGGTCATAGAGTTCTTCTAATGGACGTTTTCCAAAATTGTAATTCCAATAGGTAGCTTCACCTTCCCGTCGTTGGTTTAAAATAAATGTTTTTGTCGGGCTACCATCAGTATCGGTATAGCCTGTTTCAGGGTTGGAAGAAGGCCAAAGATCAGGCTCAAAGTTTTTAATGTATAAATAGTTATCTTTTACAATACCGCGTATTGGATATCCCAAATCATTTGGTCTTCCCACGTCATTTCTTTCCCGACCTAAAAGGACGAAGTTTCGATCTGGATCTACGATTTCAGATTTGTCCGACTCGAAGTATTTTTCAAGACTCTCACCCTCAATTGGTAACATACCCAATTTTGACTCTTCTATTTTGGAAACAGATGTGAATGTGGCAGCAAAATCTGTAAAGCTTATGTAGTCATTTATTTCCCTACCTGGGTTTTTGATGTTTTTGCCCCACATAATGGCCAAAGGCATGTGATTTGAATATTCATAATTATGCCCTTTTATGCGAGGAAAAGGCATGCCATTATCTGAAGTTACTATAATAATGGTGTTTTCCAATTCTCCTGTCACTTCTAAATTATCTATCAGTTTACCCAATTGCTTGTCAAAATGCTCGATTTCAAAAGCATAGTCTAGCATATCGGTACGTATGGATTCAACATCCGGCCAGAATCCAAAAACCGAATCAATATCGGTCAGGGACTTTCCGCCTTTTTCAATCCCAGAACCGTATTCATAATCACGGTGCGGTTCATTACCTCCATACCAGAAAAAGAATGGTTCTTTGTTTTCTCGAGTTCCTAAAAACTCTTTAAAATTGGCAGCATAATCAATATCTGAAATTTGAGACGTAGGTGGCTCCAGTTTTTTCTGGTTAAAGGCTTGTACTAACAAATCACGTTTCTTTCCGTTAATAATTCCCGCATTTCCTGGTGCCCAACCTTTTCCGGTATAGCCAACATGGTAGCCATTATTATGTAATGCTTCTGCAACAGACACAAATTTTTTAGGAAAATTGCTGTTATGGTTGGCAGCTTCTTCGAGCTGCCAAGGGTTTCTACCTGTTAAAATGACAGACCTTGACGGTCCACACTTTGCATCTGGCGTATATGCATTATTAAAGAGCAACCCCTGTTTGGCAACCTTATCAAAGTTGGGGGTTTTTACCCAATCGCTGCCGTAAGCTCCAAAATGTTTCCACATGGCATCATCTGCCAAGCAAAACAGTATGTTTGGAGGTTTTTCATCCTTAACATTTTCTTCTGAGCATGCCGTGAAAAACAACATCTGGCAGCAAATGATTAAAGTGAAATATCCTTTCAAATATTTTATTTTAATAGTCATACATTTTCATTTAAATAAAAAACCTATTAGTTTTTAATGATTCTGAATATTGATGCATTTTCTTGTTCGTAAACCTTGATTAAGTACATTCCAGGAGTATAATTTTCAATATCAATCAACTCATTATGACCTATATTTCTTTCGTCCATCAACTTCCCTTCCATGCTATAAATTTTTATTTTGAAATTGCCTATTTCACTGTGAATTGATTTTATAGCGAAGGTGCTATTCGTTGGATTTGGAAAAATTTTATATCTTTTATTGGTCTCAATCTCATTGTGAAATTGGTTGGTAGACAATAATTCTGAAAGGAGCACGTATATTGGTTCTCTGCCTACCGTAATGGTCCCAGAGTTAGCAAGTGCATTGCCCATCATATCATAAACAATTGCATGGTTAGGGACAGTGTATACCTTCGTGTTTTTATTATCCCACACAATTTCCAGTTTCCCTGAAACAGCTCCGCTTAAAGTAAGTTTATGAAAACCTAAGCCATCTTCAATATGTTCACCTGAGCCAAACCCATCAGTAATATCTGCAAAGAAACGAAAGGCCATGGCCGAATTTTTTACTGAAAAATTGTTATCAATTCCATCAAACAGGCCGAATTGCAGCTCTGCATAGTCGTTTGTTCTACCAAAATATTTACTAGAAAGACCGTCCTCATAGATATTGTAAAGATTGTACCAAGTGATGTTTTCAACGTTGTTTGTAGATAACAATATCCCAAACGTTCTTATAAGATGCTGGGCTTGCATAAACTCTGAAACGCCAGTATCTAAATTGTGACTAGGATATCCTATTTCTGTTACGTATACTTTTTCAGGCCCACTTTTATCAATTGACATATCAATAATGTTCGTGATGTCATCGGCCATATTACGGTTATCAACATAGCTGGATCTTGAATCTGGCGTATAAGGCTGTCTATATGGGTGAAGTGAAAAAGCATCCATATTATCAGCTATGCCAGCATCGAACATTTGCTGTATTTGGGTATTAAATCGTTTTGGATTTTCGCCTCCTATACCTATAAACTCAATATCTGGGTACTCTTGTTTTAATGTTGGGTACATTGATTCTAAGAACACAGCATAATTTTCTGGTGTTTGTTGAGCTCGGTACTGTGAGAGCGTTCCGGTTTTATTGGACCATTCATTCCACAGCTCTACCTTTTTTATTTCGTCGTTATAAGTGTTCAATACATATCGACTAAAATTTAAAAATTTCTCTACCGAGGATGCGTCCAAAGGTGGCTTTCTATCCCTTAGAACACAAAGAAATTTTAGGTCGTTGTTCTTGGCACGATTTAAAATATTAACAGTGTGATTTTTAAACTTAAAAGTGCCATCAGAATTTTCAATAAAATCCATAACAACATCAAAACGTATATAACTTGCGCCTATAATTTTAGTCAAGTCAATACTTTGGATGTCGTAATACCATCGTAATGGATGTATGGCAACACTTAACCTATCATTACTAATCTCAGAATCATCAATAACACCGTACTGAAACACCTCTCCAGCCACTAAATTTTCTGGAGCTATTGACCCCTCATAAGACAAAACAAACACCTCAAAATAGCCCTTTGCATCCGTTGGTAAGGTCAAATTTAATGATCCATCTCCGTCGGTTTCTGATAAAACATCGCCTTTATAGTTTTTAAGAATTAGCTTAAGTTTACTGTTGGCGATGGATGCATTTGGCGTGGCAATAAAAGTAACCGATTCACCGACGTTATATATATTGGCCAACTTTTCAGAACTGACAAAAAAGGTAGCTTCTATATTAGAATCCTCCTGATTAATTTCAGTGATTTTTGAAACCTCATCAACGTAAATATCCGTATGCTCTTCCTTGACATAAAAACTTAAACCTAAAAACTTGCAAGGATAGCTAATGGCTGGATTTTCAGATGAAGGGTTTGTATTGGTGCGTTTTATGGACTCCGGAACCGCATAACTATAGCTCCAGTCCGCCATGCCTTCAATTAGTTTTTTAGCCACATAGAACACGACACCATTAGCGTCTTCAAAATAAAATGATGCACTGGTATCATTATTGCTTTTTAGCCATAAACCCACACCTTCATCAGCGGTATTCAAAAAAACGTCTGCACCTGTATATTCCAAATAAAATGTACCTCCCCAGTTGACTGGAAAATTTGTTGGGTGAATTTTTAAACAATTACTGCCATTTATTCCACCTGGCTCTATTGTAGTGACCGCGGTAACTTCCTGTTTTCCATCAATTAAAAAACTCCTATCGCCTATCTCAAAAACATTGGAAGTGTCAAAATCTGATAGAACTTGTGTGGGAATGCTCATATACTCCATATTATTCTTTGGAGTTAATAGGTTTTGAGCACTTATAGTTTCTGCTGAAAAAATTAAAAGAATATTGGTAGCCACAAAAAATCGTATGACTTTTGCCGTTTTAGAGTAATTAATTTTCATAGTATAATATTTTAAGTTAAATAATGGATTTGCTGTATATTTAAAAGCATCATTTTTTTATCATATTTGTTGTGGTTTTAAATAGATTTTGAAGCTTAACTCACTAGGTTTTAGTAAATACTTATCCATTGTTTGTGGACCACAACTTCCGCCTCCCAATCCACCTTGTTGGTAGTCTATATTCCAATAAACAACATCGGATGGTTTTAAATCGTAGGTATGCTTTGCTTCGGTCAAATCCCATAAGCTAAATTGACTTACCGAGGTTTCAAATGGTTTATTGAAGCCAACAGTTAACTTATTTGTCCCATTACTGACCGAAGCCCAACGCACATCGGTTTTATTACCATTTTCTTGTGGTACAATGTAGTTTGTAAATTGGCTCTTAACACTTCCTTGATATAATCCTATATTGGCAGCTGTGTTTCTATCGTTATAGTTTTCATGAGGGCCTCTACCGTACCATTCAAAATGGTTGAATGATTTAGGAAGCTCTATAATAAAACCCAACTTAGGTAAAGGTGCATGTAAATCATGTGGCACAACATG
>CAKUWM010000022.1 GCA_934699305.1 uncultured Saprospiraceae bacterium
TCTCCGTCTCTCTCCTTGTAAAGGTCTATTCACAGACCTTTACTACGTCGTTCGCCCTACGGGTTCGGTCGCTCATCCTTCTAAGCTGGACACACGGTGAACGACGATGAAAAGGTCTTCGGATAGACCTTTTCGAGGAAGTGAAACGAAACGAAGTCGAAGTCCATACTTCGACGAAGTGTAGTCCGCAATCCTGCGACCTAAGAAGCAGGAGATGCGGCGGCAAATGGGGATTTCGAACTTCAAATTTAATCATTATACGGGCTTACGCCTTCACTCCCCGATACGCTGTCGCTATCGCCCTACGGGTTCGGTCGCTCATCCTTCTAAGCTGGACACACGGTTCTAATATTACTATGCTGATATGTTTGATGCACTAAAAAATAAGTCTTAATCCTTCTAAGCTGGACACACGGTTCTAATACAATCGCAAAATCGTTAACCTTCCGATTTTGTGTCTTAATCCTTCTAAGCTGGACACACGGTTCTAATACATGAAAAAAATTTTTATTTTATTGGCAATAGCTTGTCTTAATCCTTCTAAGCTGGACACACGGTTCTAATATGGTAACAAGACAGGCAGTAGAATGGGCAGACACTGGTCTTAATCCTTCTAAGCTGGACACACGGTTCTAATTCAACAATCTATTAAGCAATCATTCAGAGAAAACATGTCTTAATCCTTCTAAGCTGGACACACGGTTCTAATAAATAACAGCCCTGCACTTCGCTGTAAGTGTAATGGGTCTTAATCCTTCTAAGCTGGACACACGGTTCTAATAGGCATTAATGTTTTTTTGGGATAAAATATAATAAAGTCTTAATCCTTCTAAGCTGGACACACGGTTCTAATAAGGTGAATATTTCACCATATACAAAGCCCCTGACTTGTCTTAATCCTTCTAAGCTGGACACACGGTTCTAATCCTTCGCTTACTTAATCGACTAATATATAGTGCTTTAAGTAATTTATTTTTAGAAAAATAGTACATTTTTTGATTTTGTTACTACTTCAAATTCTACGTTTTTCCCTATCATCTTCATATTATGAAATTTGTCCTCCGGCACCGGTAATATCAATATGCTATCTTGATTTTCATATATCTCATTTATTTCCTTCAATGTTTTACATATATCATCATACGTTATCCGATTGGTTTTGCTAAGATATATAGATTTTTGGATACGAAGGCATCCTTTTCTTATTAAATATTTAGCGATATGCCCTCTCACTTTATTGTTTTCTATATCATACATTACTAAATATAACATATTCCTGTCTTTATACTTTTTTTGACTCTCCAACCATTGTTCCAAACGGATGATTCTGAGTTGAATATTCTGATCCAAGTCCCATTCTTCATTTTCTTCCGGCATGATAGGTGCTATACTAAATGATCTATACATCTATCTTTATATTAATGCGTATTGTATGATTTGACGACATGTCTCATTCAACATTTGATTTAGTCCCTTTCTTGCTCCACCCATTATCCTATATCCTTTCTTCCCATAATATATTAATATCTCTCCTACATCCATGTCTTTTCTGCATTTTATTTTAAGTCCATATTGTATTTCTTCTATTTCGGTGACTTGAATTTCATGCTGCTCTAATAGACTGGTTATTAACTCCCTCTGCTCCAATAGCTGTTGAGGTACATACGGCTTTTTTTCGATTGGTTTTGGCCGTGTCCCCAACTTCTTTAGGATATCCCTATATTTATCCTCCGGTAATTCTATCTTATCTGTTTTGATAATTTCCAATGGCACTATTGTTTCGGGGATATAATCATTGATATCTATTCGTATTGCCTCAGGTTTATACACATATTTCTCATCATGACATAAAAAACAGATCCTACTTACATCACTATTCTTCCGATCTATCACCTCAGCGATGTCATAATCCATAGCGAGATGATTGGCAAATACCTTGTATGCTTCACTATAGGCTCTTGCATCCCGGACGGGTGACTCAAAAAGGAAGAGCAACTTTATCCCTTGTCCGCTTGGAGATATAAAAGTCAGTGTCACCCTTTCATCTGTCACTATTTTTTCTAATTTAGCAGCAGCTACTCCATCTGTTCCGTCAAGATCTATAATCCACCCAACACTTTGTATAAATGAGTTATAGCCGCGCTTTCCATTATTAAACATTGAGCACGAAACAAAGGGCAGCCGTGTCTTCATTGCTCTGTATCTCTCTGAACTATACTTGCGAATAGTCCTGAGAAAATTCGTTTCTTTTACCACTGGACCGGCTGTGTCTCCTATCATTTGTGCTAATTCAGACAAAGTAATTGTACTCAATGTAGCATCCACCTCTTTACAGTTGGTTCCATAACTAAGCATTATTTCCTCTGAATTCAAATTATTCATCTTGTATTGTTTTCTTTAATAACTTTACCAGTTCTTGTGCCCTCTTGGTAATATGCGTAAAGCGGCTATATCGCAACCCTTTATATTCGATGACTTCTTCAAAAAAATCGGTAAAATGCTGGATCAATATCTGCCTTCCATCACTCAAAAGCCAATATCCGCCATCACTGATATCGAAAAAGGACTCCTCTATTACTTCATTCATGCAAATATTGATCACAACCCAGTCTGACCAAGGTCTGAATGGTTCAATCACATCATACGTCAATACCGGACGATTATACTCGTCTCGATGGAAAAACCCAATATATGGATCGAGTCCTGCATTGATGAGTGCAGACTCTATATGCCCATATAAGATTCCATAGCAATAGTTTAACATACTATTTGTGATATCTTGTGCAGGTCGACGGGTACGCTTAGAAAATTGATATCGATTAGGTAAATGTTGATTGATACAAGCAAAATATTTTTTAGCACATTGACCTTCCAATGCTCTAATTCTACCTATGGCTTCCTTAGACTCTCGATCCACACATAAATCTAACCTATCCGTAATACGACTCATCTCATCATTGGTCGTGCGAATCAACTGCTCATGTGGCTCATCCAACGAAAAAAATATAAGCAAAAGCTCTTTTTGGTTTTCTACCTTCTCCTTTATATTGGCGACAACCCACGGTATGACTTCTTCACTCTTACTAAACTCGACTTGCTGCTTTCTAACCGTAGATAATGAGCCAAATTTATTATTCCACAATCTACCCACCGGAAATCCACTGCGTTCAGTCAGAATTACATCTATCCCATATTCTATACACTGGTATAATACATCACTTGAGATATAAATACCACGACGTAAAGTGACGGTTTTTATTTTACCCAAAGGAACATTTACTTCTTCTTTTTCATTTCTGATACGTAGCAATCCATCCCTTATTTTGAGAGAGGTTCCATAAGTATTTACATGCACTTCCATTTTTATTGTTTAAATTGCGTCCATCAAAATTAATTTCACCGGTGCAATTTTATTGCGCTAAACTATTGTAAGAGAAAAAACTAAATAAGTGCCTGTATCGCTCAATCAACTACTACGATATCGTGTAATAGACCGGTGTTTAAAAGATAGGTCAAGAAAATATTTTGGTGATAATCTTCTGGATGCCATTGAGGAAGAATTTATTAGAGAAGGCTTGCCTAAAAAACGCCCTTCTCGTAGGACACTGGACTATGATATAAGTTATTTAAGAGCCGGAAAAATGGGCGTAGAAGCGCCTATCAGCTTTTCTGTTGAAGATGGCTATTACTATGAAGATCCGACATTTTCTTTGTATAAAGTCCAACTTAGCTCACACGTGATTAGAGACCTTACACAGGCCATCTTCTTACTCAAACAAATCACCCAAAATGATCAAATAGCCAATATCAAACAAAGTATCGAGATCTTACAATCAGAATTGATGATTAGGATTGATGAAGAAAAAAAGTCAATCGTTTTTATTGATAAAAGCACCAATGAGTTGGGTCACTTTTGGATTAGTGAGCTGTACAATTATATAAGTGCTAAAAAATGTATCCGGATTAATTATATACCATTCGGAAAAGATGAGATGGAGATTTTTTTCTCTCCTTATCTTTTACACGAGTTCAATAATCGATGGTTTGTTACAGGATGGGATCATGAGGAGAAAAGAGTGATTCACCTGGGATTAGATCGAATAAACGCTATTGCTGTTTCATTACAGCCCTATTTTATCAATGAACAATTCAATTATGATGATTATCGACGTCATCTATATGGAGTTACAATTTATCAAGATAGCCAGCCTGTAGATATAACATTTAAGGCTAATTGGAAGCAAGCATTTTATATATCGACAAAGCCCATCCATATAAGTCAGAAGGTCATCGAATCAAATAGTGACTTTACCATATTTCGCATCCATGTCTTTCTAAATCATGAGATAATGCACCACTTTCTGTCTTTTGGAAGTACAATAGAAGTTTTAGAACCCTTGGAACTTAGAGCTCAGATACAAGATGAAATCAAGCAAATGGCAGAAAATTATTCCGACCTGCAACCTTATTGAGACAATATTAAAGAAAAGGCTCTCCCGGTAGATACCAAAAGAGCCTGCAAATATCATTGTACAATATATGGCTTGATATCATGTACAAAGCGCTTCAATGGCGATTTTGTAAAGGTGGATTCATAATAAGGGTCCACTTTATACGTATATACTGCTAAAAGCCTCTGACTCTTCATATCAATAAAGCGGAACGTCATACTATCATATCCCTGAATATCAATATAAATTGCTGCCGGAACAGTAATTTCTTGATAGGATTCTGTTCGCTTTTCATATCCTTGTATATCCTGAGTGCTTTTTTCTGTACGAATAGCTTTACTCATTGCATATTCGTATGGCACAACCTGAATACCTAAATTGATTAATACTGATTCTAATTCGGCTGCCATAAAATGGTTGTTGATACACACTACAGACGATTTGTTGAGTAAAAAACCTTTCTGGGCAACCAACTTTGATTTGCTAGACCCACAAGAGGACAACAAGAGACATATTATCGGTAAGATTAGTCGGTACATTGGCACTTATATGATACACGGTACTTAATACAACGTCCTTGTCTGTATTCGATACATTCTTTGATACCGGCATCGAAGATATCCACGTCTGTGTAGCCCCATTGTTTGCAGCGAACCATAGCCTTTGCTTTCGCCTCTTCGATTAAAAATTTTGCCTTCTGATGGGTTTTGATCTCATAAGCCATCGTCAGCGTGCCGTCAGCTTTACTGCCATCGACGATTTCTAGTCGCTTTTTGACCGTACAACTTAGTAGAACCATTGGAATAAAAAGTAAAAGTATTCTTTTCATAGTGTCTATAATTTAATTTGAAGTAAAAATAAATGGGGCAATGCAAGGGTTTTGCATCAGAAAAAATTATGATAAAAACAGTAAGTAGAATTTTATCCGGATGCACATCTCCTAACTAAAGTGATATACACTTTTACTCCCTGATATCGTCCAACTCAAATTGCACAGTATGAGTCAAGACCGCTGCACAATGAATAAATGGAGAAAAAGAAACTGATATTTACCCGAATTCAGCAGTAAAGGTTTTGAAAATCCGTATAGTGCTGATTATAAGGGACGTCTAGATGTACGAATCGTTTCAATGGTTTCTGTAAACCATTGATTACGAGTCGTAAATCGATTCCCTATTTGTCTAATGCGGAATCGGGGTTTATTTTTCCTGTTCGAATACGATATTGCCCCAATAGTCTTTTTTATACGTACCTACTTTATTGCCATACTTATCTTTGACTACGGTATTCCCCCAATAATCCTTTTCATAGGTATATTCCGTATTGCCGTACTTGTCTTTCTGAACAGTATTACCCCAATAATCTTTTGATTTGACATTTTCAGTATTGCCATACTTGTCTTTTGTGACCGTATTGCCCCAGTAGTCTTTTTCCTCCGTCTGAATGGTATTGCCATACTCGTCCTTCCAGACAAAGTTGCCCCAATAGTCCTTTGCACCCTTTGCTATGACATTACCGTGCTCATCCTTAGCTACGGTACTGCCCCAGTAGTCTTTTTCATACGTAACAGTCTGACACCGGGCAGCGTAATAAATGAATGTCAGCGCCAATACAATCAATCCTTTTTTCATGTTTCAATTTTTATTTTTACCAAATATAGAGGCAGTAATGCAAGGGAATTGCGGAGGGGAAAGTAATTTTAAATTGAACCGAAATCATTAGGGGATCAATACCCTTCTTGCCGATCTTTACATAGTCTCCTCTCAAGTATATGTAATCTCAAAGTTTTGTTCATTCAGACAGCATTTAATCGCTTAAAAATCTCCCTATTAAATCGTTTGATCAAACTATCTTTAACATTTACATCAATAAATGCTTGTTCTATTCCATTTCTGATTATCTGCAAAATATTCATTCTGGTTATGCCGGGTGTTAGCTTTGTTAAAAGCATAAAATTATCGCTTAATGAAGCATCACTTATACCTATATTGTCCGTATTTACTGTAACCTGAATACCTGCATTCAAATAGTCGAGCAATGGATATCTGATTATATTGTCTTTCATTGGATGAAAACCTATAATTTGATAATTGGCGAAAGGGCACATTTCAACTCCTATTTTTCGATTGGCTACTGAGCGTATTAGTTGCGGATCCTCTTTTAGATTTAGTCCATGTCCGATGCGACGGGTATTTAATTTAAATACAGCTTGCCATATTCCCTCTGCTTCATCATTTTCACCGGCATGCACTGTTAATGCTATTCCCTTGCGGTGCGCTTTATCAAATTGGGTTATATAATAAGAAGCCCTGGTTGTCACATCTTCAAATCCGGCTAAATCTAAGCCAACTATCCTGCACTTCCCTAATTCATCGCTATTGGTTTCATGTTGAATAGCAAGATCAATGTGGTTATCGATAGATCGGTTATCTCCGGGTGTGTTGCGTGTTCCGATTAAAAGCAGATTTACATGGCACATTATTTTTCCATCAATGCTGTATTGAAGCATGAGTCCATCAAATGTATCAGTAATCGTCTTCAATACTTCCCGAACATCCATGATGTCCGTGGTATAGTTATATGGAGAACATCTAATCTCAGCATAACGAATATTTTGATTAAGCAAATGTTCGTAAAGCGATTTAATCTGAGCCACCAGACATCCTTTATTTTTTAAAATATAACTTCCGCTATTATCACCCAAATTCCTATATGGATTCAGGCCAATTGCTTGTGAAGGCATAGGCCATGCATCAGGAAATTTGATGTCTTTTATCGGACCCAATTCAAAACTTTCATCTGCAGCTGCTCTGACTTGATCAAGTATTTCTCCCCCAACTGCAAAGCCACCTAAATGACAATGTAATTCGATTTTCGGAAGATCCAATACAAAATTTTTATCATCTTCCGTTAGCGAACTCTGTAGCCATTGTATAGTCTGCTGAGGCAATAGGTTAATACATTCAAATGGGAATTCATTGATATCTTCTATTCTTCTATTAGTTATATTAGTAGAGACTTGCCTGACAAAGGAAGAAATATCCGGGGGCAAATCTAAATTCTTAAATATAGGCCAACCGGCTTCCGTACCAAGGCTTATGTATAAAATCTTACCCATAGAGATACCGTCCATCACAGCCTCTATCGTAGTAGGTTCTTTTCCTCGCTCGATATTTACCAGCATGTGAAATACATCCTCTGCACCGAATAAAAAACCACACCTCTGCATAATTAAATTAGAGATTGTGTGGCCACCAGCCGTAAAAAGGAAGATAGGGCCGGCCGTGTCAATTTGATTAATATACCAATTATAAATTTCATTCTCCAGAAAAATATTATCTTCTTCTGAGTATATCATCCCACAGGATTGAAGAGGTTTTATGTCAATCCTTACATTTTGTCCTTCCCACCATTTAATAAAAGGAAGCTCTCCTTCTATGTTATCAACCCTTATGTACGATATGCTATCAATGTTAATCCCCCTTTTTTTAAGCAATAAAAATGCTTGAACAAATAATATATCTTTATTCTTAGTGAGGCCTAAAAGTTTCATAATGGCTTAGTTTTTAAATCTCAGAATAAATTTATCTCTCGCAAGCTCATATTCGCCCATACCGGAAGTGCCAATGAAGTGATCTAACAAACTCCAGAAAGTATCTAAATCAATTTTATGCCTTTTTAGAATGTTTAAAATTTCTTCTTCCCGACATGAACCTAAGCTATGATTAATCTCATTTCTAAGGGCACGCAAATCATTCAATATGCAGTCAATTTTTTTAATTTCATTGTCACTTAACTGTTTAATTAAAGAATTTTCTACCAAATACCTTATCAAGTAGAAATAGGTCATTGCATTGGGGTTACTGAGGTATATACCTTCTCTCTTGCCTTTTAAATATTCCAATATATCTTTTCCGAATTTATTCTTCAAAAAGGATTCCCAGGCATCATTTGTGTCATGGGCTATTTTCTTTTTGTTATAAAAAGTAAATGATTCCACACCGGTATATTCGTCAATAAAGATCTTGAAGATATTTTCATAAATCGTAAATAGTTTCGTCAATGCATCATTGTAATTTTGATTTCGGTAGTCTATTTTAAATGCATACGTTAGATCTTTTAACTTTATGCGATTTTGTTCTATGCTACTTTTTTGTGCCCAACATGAGCTAAATGGCACAGCAGCAATTTTATCATGTAGTAGAGATAAGCGATCAGCGTAATACTGAATTTCAAGAGAAGTCTCTATATCATCAAAAACCAAAATAGCAGCCTTCCTGAAGTCATAGTCTTCCAGATGTTTGAGTATCTTTTGTTTAGTCAGGTCGTGAAGGAACAAGTGTTGAAATTTCAGCTTTTTAAGAGGTTCGTCTTCCGCTTTTTGAAGCAACTGGACTTGGTGCGGATATCTTTGAATAAGTTGTAATGATAAAGCATGGTTGATCTGATCGATGCCTCCCTGGGTAAACACAAAAAGTTTGGTTTTATAATCTATGTCGGATAGCAACTTGTCAATTCTTTTTCCAATAGATTTATACTGAAAATCAATATCCTTTAGTTGCGATTTAACCAGTAAAGTGGTTATATCAGCCAACCCTGCCTCTTGTTTTAAATATTTTTTAATGATTTGAGCATAATAAATGGTGTCTCCTTTTTTATGAGTTTCATCTTTTTGATCAGTGGCTACAAGTATTATTCTGTTTACTTTTTTAATCCGGATAAAATCCAGTAGCGGTTCAATTAACGGAAATCGAGTGATAGATTTGAATCTATTCCAATAATCTGAAATAACCTTGCCTGCTAATCGAGATGAGATAGGAATTAACCATTCTTCCTTGCCCGGTCTATTATTAATTCGGGTATTAATAGCTATATCTCCCAATCGTAAATACGTCTTTTTATCTTCAGAAACTAATTCAAAAGGATTAAGATACGCCTTATTAAATTGAATTTCGCTATTGCCGAGAGTAATGATTAATATGTTCATTTCAATAAGTTTGATTAGGACAATTTTAATTCTGATGCTATTTTCCGAAGTTTTTTATCCAATGTGAGTAATGTGCCTTGCATGTCAACAGCAATTGCCAGATAGAGAGCATCATAATAGCTCAGTTTGTTTTTGTATGCTATGGAAAAGGCTTCTTCATAAAGATTTTGTTCATTATAAAAGTCAGTAATTAGCCCTAGACAATTCTTAATATGTGTCAGGCATTCTGATTTTTTCATATCCCGAAACTGGTGATATTTTAAAAACACATTGCCTATTTCAGAAATGAATAAGACAGGGGCAATAATTTTATCCGCTTCCAATAATGGTTGGATTAATGTCTTATCTTTATCTAATACAACACTAACAGCTGCGCTGGCATCTAATACAATAATCATCTGCCTTCCCTATCTTCTCTGACCCATTTAATAGCGTCTTCACTACAAAAATTTGATTTTTTATCACTTACGAGATGCCTGAGCAGGTTGTTTTTTGCAATAACTTTTCCGTCTGTTTTAACGTGGAGTCCTCGCTCCAATAATGTGATGGCTTCTTGGTTCAGGGATCTACGAGAATTGTCAGCAGATTCTTTAAGCTGGTCATAGATTTCCTGAGGAAGATTCCGAATTTGTAATGTTGGCATTATGAATGTATTTTACATGTAAAACGACAGCATTATATATTAAGTTCCTTTCTTTCTAGGATGACCCTGATATTGGATTGTTTTGCCATTTGACGACGTACAAAACACTTGTATTACAGTGTCTGTTGCCATACCTGAGGGATACCGCATCTGACCGATAATATCCGAGATGCCCGTAATACATACTTTGAACGTGAGATTCATCCCATTCTGCCCTGTGACGATGGCATCTACTAATTTTGGTTTTTTTCCTATAGAAGTAATATCAGTGTATTCCGCTACGATAGGTTGATCAGGTTTTTTTTCCTCAGTAAGCGCTTCCTTTTCATTATTCTCATGAGTTTTATTAGGGACGAAAATAGGTTTCTCCACTATTTTCCCTTTTTTAAAGGATGCTTTATTAGACTCATAATATTCATCAGTCATCAACTGGACGAAGCCCATCGGATACAATCTTAAATTGTCTCCACTTCCTGAGAATGCAATTTTTCGAGATTTTGCAGAGTCTTTGTGGTTTTTTTTACCGCGTGATCTTCCATTTTTCAAAGCAATTTCATCTATCAAGTGATCTGATTGGAGCCGATCTGACGTCATGGAGTGAAATCCCGACCCAATGCCGACTCTAAGAACGGGCATTTTTTCGTTTTCTTCTTTCAGTCGATTGAGTTGAGCTAAGATTTTATCACAATGTTCTCCCTTATACTTTTCAAAAAAGGCAATTTCTTTGTCTAAATATGATTTTGTGTAGGTTTTTATTAAAGTAAAAAAATCTTCTATATTACTTTTATAAATAGTTTCAATATTCTGGTTGGTTTTAACTGCATTCAGATTTTTAGCAAATTGGATATTACTAGTATTCATAACTATGCGAAAATCAGCAATATCATAAAGACTAATCGTTTCATAATTGGTAGTAAATCCGGACATATTAAAGTTGTGTTTTGTATTTCCATTAGAACCATGTTTCCAACCACCTTCATTTTTACTTCTCAAATTATAAATTTTGCTGTTTACAAAAGTGGTACTATTAAATTCAGTATCAGCTACGATAAAATAGCGATTGATATCTTCTGATATTTGCCCAAATGGCTCTATTTTAATAGTTTTCCCATCTTTAGAAGTTTGGCTTTCGAAACCGATTTTATTAATAAATAATGACCGTATAGCACCTTTCAATGAAGTCCCCGGTATGATAGGTTTGCCGGACAATGCGTTTTTAATGTTTGTTTTTATTTCTTCACTTATTCCTCCTGTGATTGAGTCGATGACTCGAGAGCTATATTCGTTGAGATTAAGACTTTTGCATAATGTCGGTAGGTTTTTTTGTGAGACGGCATTGACATATTGATCCAGTCTAAACTGAGCGATTAGCTTTTTCTCATCCAATAGATATACTTTTCCATTTTTGTCTATATAATCAAGGCCTTTCTGCCAATGCTTTTCTTGTGCGCCACCGATGTGTACCGGTGTGAGTATGCGCATTTTACCAGTGATTAATGTTTTGCCATCTGCATTCATATTCACATTTTTACAGGTACAAAAATAGTTTTACCGCTACGGTATATCTTATGATCCAGTTTAGTGGGTGGATTGGCAGGTGAGAGGTCGATGTTTCCAATGCCGTCAATTGCCTTATTTTTCTTAAAAATCGACCCTTCTGTAAACATATAAATACTATTTTTCTCGAGCGTCTGATAGCCCGGTGTGCTGATCCATCCACCTCGTTTAATCAAATCATAGGCGGTGTTTTCATCCAAAGAATCCAGAAATGCTTCCTTATTATCCGGGACATATAGGCCTAAAGAGGCTGAATAATTTGACTCATCCGGCATACGAAGCGTGATTTCTCTCTTCGAATAAGTAAAAAAGCCATTACCTATACTGCGGTCTGTCCCAAAACCTTCATACTGTAACAACTCAAGAGCCTCTTCCAATTTTTCAAAACCGGAACCGATAGCAAGAAAATAAAGTCCGGCATTGTTGAAATAAATCCGTTCCACATAGTAAGGCTCACTTTGGCCAGTGTCACTTCTCTCCCTTGGTATCTTGACACGTTCTGTCTCCTGTTTGTACATAAAGGGCTCATCCGGCAAGGCGACATCGCTTAAAAACTCTCCCTTTATCTTATTGCCCAGTTGATGCGAGACATCATCACCGTTTAATACCTTTTCAAAGTAGGTTTGATCCAGCCAACTTACTTTTTTTATTGTCTTAGAAAGTGAAGAGTCTCTGTCGCTGAGGTTAAACGCAGATTTAAGTCTGGGAAAAAACACTACTTCATTATCCATGTTATCATAGAATGGAAAGGCACTGCTTAACGTAAAAGGTAAGTCGCCACCATTGATCCAGTCTTCATGCCCTTGTTTGGCCCATGTAGCGATAATAGCTGCTGCCAAAGTATCACTCCGGAGAAAAGACTCGGATTTCTCATAGCTGTCCGGTTTATAGTCACCTATATGAAGTGGTGTCGTAAATCGGAGAAAATATGCTGTGTAGGTCATATTAACGATTTGGGTTCACCTAATTCTATTTCGATATGGCCATAGCCTCTGGTGCCACTACCACCGAGGTAGTCTGCCTCTAAGAGCCTAATTCCTTCTTTGAATAATTCAATCTGCTGGTTTTCATCATCTGTATCCCACACATTAATTATAAATTCTGCATTAAAGACTGCTCCAGCAGGTATTCTTTCAATTTGCCTTGGATTAGTTGCTGTCCCGCGAATCCTATCAATAGAGTTTTCGAACTTTACTTCAGAATATGGGAGATCTGTGTTATAACTTTCACGCAATTCTTTTTCAGATTCATATGTCAAAACTGCATCTCTAAACAGAATTTTAGAAGGCAGGTCATTTTGGGCGAATCCGAATAATTGATTCACTTCATCATTATCACCAATTTTTGCTGCACCCCGTCTCTGTTCAAGAAGACATCTTATTTTTCCCTTTATACTACTACCGGGAATATAGGGCTGTCCATCCTTTTTTAATCGGATAATTGGTTTATCTACACCACCGATTTCAGCATTTTCTGTTGAAGCACCAATATGCAAACCTGATTTTAATGCAATTTTCGCTTCATAACCTATTTTCTTTATTAAAGTTGCCATTTATTTTAATTTATACTTGTTAATTAATCTTTACCGCCGTGATACTTATGAAAAGCTACAGTCGATTCAAGGAGTTTGACAAATCTGTCATAATTTTCTTTTTTGCCATCGATTGCTTTAATAGCAGGAGAGAACTCTTTATAGAATAATTTCATCTTTTCAGTTGGTTTTCTTCCAACTGCATAAGCTAATTTCGCCTCTAATAGTGGCACATCTTCCTTATAATCCTTAAAGGAAGCTTGAATTCGCTTAACTTCGCCAAAAAACTTACGAATTTGTGAAGTGGTCATTGGTGGGTTAGTTTTGACCGAGTTATCAGATAAATTTTTGCCCAAAGTTGAAGACCATTCTATTGTCTCGTTATTAATGGGCTTTTCGCCTGTTATCCATTGTTTATCCATATTTTTAATTTTTAATTTTTAACAAATATTCTGCCCATCGTGCGGCGAGTGCGATCAAATCGAGATAACGTTCAGACCCATAGTCTGAATCGTGCATGATGCCTTTGATAAGCGATTTTATAAATTCTTTTTCTTCCGGGTGTTTTTCACCATTCATATTCTCTATGGTACGAGCCAACGTATAGGCAGCATTCCAGATATAAGACAAGTCTCCTTTGCCTGATTTTATCCCATTATCTTTAATAATTTTATACTTTTGGATATTATGCAGCAATGATCGATTAATGACAGATCCATAATGGATGAACCTATCTTTCATCTCCTTGACAAAGGGAAATTCTTTATCCCAGCTTACAGTCTCACCGAAAAAGTTAATTGCATTTTTTGCATTGTTATTGAAGGTTTTAGCTTCATGTTCCAATTCACCGGCTAGATCTGCCGATTTCATAATCGGATATTTGGCGCCGACGATGGCTATACCACCGCTAATCGTGATGTCTTGGCGGTTCGTAAACTTGTCAAATTCTGATCTGATGGTATCAGCGAATTCTATGATGGCATCCCATCGACCTACTGCAAAAAGATCATCACCACCCGAATAAAGAATTTGAATATTTTCTTTAAATAAATCGTTCCCCTGATGAATTTGGTTGATATATCCACTAAAAAAGGCCTCTAATAGAAATGAAAGCGTAGAATATGCAGCAAACGATTTTTTCTGAACGTTTTCATTGAAGCCTTTGATAAATATCTGGCCTAAATTATCCACATCCATGCGCAAGATGGCTAATTTCGTTGCTTCGCCACCATCTGTGATAGCTAAATCTTCAAATGTCTTATTCTCATTATTGATTTGCGGTCGTTTATTTCCACCGTAGAAAACAGTTTTTACACCTATATTATTAGTAGTTATTTGATGGCTGGTTCTATTAAAAGAAGATATAGTAGCTGTTTCGAAATGTGCTGATGGGAGACTGTTGATAGTATCATTTCCTTTTAATCCAAAACATTCTTCGAAGATTTGAATATCATAGCTCAATCCCTGACCAGCTTTTTTATATCTGATGATAAAATTACCATCTTTTAATTTTTCCCCAATTTTAGCTTGAACATAGACGGATTCCAAAACATTGATCGAATTATCCGGATCGTTGCGGTCATTCAAGTCTTTTAACTTTCCTCGTTCTCCTGTAACAGCGCATTTTTCTTGTGTAAAATCGATGGAGGTGGGTTTGAAAAAAGTATCATAATTATTAATGAGGAGATTTTTAAATTTCTGGCGTTTTTTAGCAGATGCACGATCAGACACTATTCTCCAAAGATCACCCAAATCGAGACTTACTGATGAATCTTCTTTACATACTATTTTCCTTTCTAAGGAATTGAGATTGCTACTCTGGATTTTATTTGTCCATATTCTCTGGCTGTCTTTGAAAGTCTCATAAGTAAATGATAACCAACCCAAACAAGCATATAGTTTCCCTTGAAACTCCTGGAATAAGTATTCCTGAATCTGGTTTTCGACCTCATTTAATGCATTGATTACTTTTTCTGTGTTCGGCAGTAGAAGATAAGCTTTGCCTCCACTCGCATAAATTACGTTGGTTGCATAGGCTTGAATCATGGGGTGGTCAAGAATATTGTCCACTAAACTTTGTATAAGAAGATTCAAATAGAACGATCGCCCTTTCAAACTTTTCGCTGCTTTTTTATTTGCGATGTCGTAAATGAACTTTTGGATTCCTGAAAGATCAAGACAAACCATTAATAAAGAATCGTCATTCCTGACAGTGCTTTGTAGATCTTGGTTTAGGATTTCCTTATTTACTTCTTGGTGATAATCATACAAACACAGTGCTATGGCAGCTGTAGTCTTTAGATGCTCATAAAGGCTAACATTGGAAGGTCTGGAATTGGTCGCAGCAGGAATGCACCAAGTATAATTACGCAATATGTCATTGAGTGAAATATAAAATGCATCAAATTCATTACAGCGCTTTTTAAGGGTATTTATCTCATCGACGAAGGCATTCCAATGGTCAGAGTAAACTTGACTTAAGCTTTCATTTTTAAAAGCCGAACTATATTTACTAAAAAGCGAATGGTTATCTAGCACATTGAGTTTTGAGATGGGAAAGGAGTGGCTCTTATAATTGGTATCGGATCTATTTAGTATGTCAAATATATTCTCTAATGGAACTTTCTTTTGAAATCCATCACCCCATTCACTTTTTCTAAGGCGATAATGTGCATTATTCTCTTCTTCCTCCGGTCGATCAATAGAGGAAGACCATTTATCCGCTAAAGAAATAATTCCTTCGAGATGATTAGCAGGTTTATGGTGTCTTGCTGATAAATTTGCCAAATTAACATCATCGCTTTCATCTAATCCGAGGTGAAGGCCTAATTTAAATTGGTGAATAAAGGCTTGAGTCCACAATGCATGTACATAACGAGGAGACCCATTCGGATATACCGGTACCGTATGTGTATATTCTTTATTAGGAAATTCATTTTTTATTACCTCAGAACTGGAATAGTGTTCATCTGCTCTTTCCCAAAACTTTCCAATATCATGTAATAATGCGGCTAATACTATTCTTTGCCTTTCTCTACTCATAGTTTTTTCTAGTGCGTTTATTTTGATCATCATTTATCCTCTTCACTATTCCAAATCCCACACTCACACCCTTGCCTATCCCCACATAATCAGGTATCAATAGGTTGCTCCTGAAATTCAGTGAGAAAGTAAGGTGAAAGATGTCTTTATATTCGATGTGTTTCTCTCCTTTTAACTCAGTGATGACAATTTGTAATGGGATATTTTCTTCTATACCTAAACCTTCCATAAAAATACGCAGATGCTTCTCCAACATTTCTTCCAAAAACGCGATTTTATCTGACAGTCGAGTCAGTGCTTTGTATAGGCTATAGTTATCCTGATTCAGCGCCATCCAGTTGTGGATATTATAAGAAAACATCGTATCCCAAACTTGAATGTGCTCGTATTTGAGCCGAACATCCTCTATCTCGAAGTCTATCATCTCTTTTCCAATTCTGAATCTGAAGTCTTTCTGTTTTAAGAGGTAGTGGATATCTTCTGTGGCTTCCGCCAGACACACTAAACTCGGCTTCCTGTCTTTGATTTTGTATTGTATTAGTGGATACCTGTAAATAACTTTCTCCTCATCGATGTGATTATGAAAAAGATTGGATTCCCGCTTTGACTTCTCGATGACAGCAGCCCGAAAGTATGGAATCTCATAAGCCTGTATATGCTCTGAAAATACAATATGCAAATATCTGGTTTTCAATTTTTATGTTTGTAGCATTTTTAATATTTTAAATCCACCTAATATAGTAATGTAGTTAAGTTAATTAAATCAATTGGATGTTCTCAAAAATCAAATTTCATTGATCTCAAAGAGTCCCCATTGATCATGTTTTTCCTACACCATACCCAAAGAAGATAGTATAGCTTACTGAACAATACACACTATAATAAGTCGATTATAAAATCAATGAGACAAATGACAACCTTGTTATAATTACCAATATAATCGATAAATTGATAATTGGATTATAAAATTTTAAAATATACATATATTCTAAAATAACAATTTGCACAAAGCCTCATTTCACAAATGTAAAAAACAAAATGCAATTTTTTTGCATCTATGTCATATTCATTTTAGTTTACCAAACACTATGCTAATTAACCCAATTTGTTTTTAAAGGCACAATTATTGCCTTTAATATGTATTCGAGTTGAATACATGTGGACAATTTCTCCTATATAATTCTTAGTTGCAGCGTCCTCTATTGGTCAGATAGCATCTCACCACAGGACACACCAGTACTTCGCCTCACCTACGGACAAAAAAAAGAGTCTGACTTATGCCAAACTCTTTTTGTATGATGCTTAATAATTTACTTATTTTTCTGCTGCTGCGGCACTCTTCAAAGCACGAGGAACTTCGATGCTTACCACTGGAATGCTTCCGTTTTGCATAACTTCGATGCCTTCAGGTATAATAATGTCTTTTATTCTCAAAGATTGTCCCAATTCCATTGAAGAAATGTCGATAAACAATTCATTTACCAGCTTTTCAGGTACCGTCTTCACCTTCACCTTGCGAATACTTTGCATCAACTTACCCCCAATCTTAACTCCCGGGCTTGAACCCTTTGTCTTTAAAGGAATCTCAACAATAACCGGATGCTTCTCTACCAACTGTAAAAAGTCAATATGAATAATATTGTCTTTTACCGGATGAAATTGGATATCTTTTAAAATGGCGTTTACTTGAACACCATCGATATTGAGTTCTGCAACCTTAAATTCAGGGGTGAATACCAGATGTCTCACCTCTGCCTCTGTCGTATGAAAGTGAATGTTTTCCTTTGCACTGCTGTATAGTACACAAGGGATAGCGTTAGAAGATCTAACTTCTTTCGTCGCCTTTTTGCCGACTGCATTTCTTTTATTTCCGTTGATAGCTATTGTGTTCATCTGCTACTATTTATTATGCCATTTATTGAATTGGAGTGCAAAGGTAAATTTATTTTCATTATTGACCAAACAAATGTTTAAAAATCTGATGATTATGTTCTAATTTCTTAAAAACACACAGGATACTTCTTCTTTTTTTGCTCACATTTTTTATGCTATCCACAACCTTTGACCGCAAAACGCCTAATAAATCAAGATGCATCTATTTTTTTCATATATTTGTATTTTATATGCAAATACTATGCTACTTTAATTCAATTTAAATATTTTATATGATAAAAATTCCAGCTCATATCGAAAATCTGGCGCCTTACAAGCCGGGAAAGCCCGGTGCCAATATGTTTGGAGATGTGCAACCCGAAAGACAGGTGGTGCTTAGCAGCAATGAAAACAACTTTGGACCAAGCCCTGCCGCAACAGCTGCATTGAAGGAAAATCTGGGTCAGCTTCACCTATACCCAGACCCGACAGCATCAGCATTGAAAAATAAACTCAGTGAATTAATACACTTTCCGGTGAATAATATTATGTTGGGCAATGGTTCTGATGCCATTTTATACTCGATGTTCAATGCTTTTTTGGAAGGTAGTGATTCAATGCTCACATCCCACGGGGCCTTTGTTTCTGCCAAGGTCATGTCCCGTATGAATAATGTGCGGTGCGTAGAAGTGCCTATGATACTGGATCATTGTTTTGATCTGGACGGTATCCTTGGTGCCATAGATGATACAACAAAGTTGATCTATATCGTAAATCCCAATAATCCGACCGGACAGATGATATCAGAAGTGGCCATGAGGGCTTTTCTGGATCGTGTTCCGGCGCACATATTAGTTGTAGTCGATGAGGCTTATGCTGAATTTGCCGGGTCACTCGCATCAGATTATCCCAATTGTGCTGCGATGGGTTATGACAATGTCTTAGTATTGCGTACGTTTTCAAAGGCCTATGGTTTAGCCGGATTGCGCCTGGGCTATGCTTTGGGTCCGGAATACATAATAAAAGCGCTGACAAAGGTTAAGCTGACCTTTGACCCCAATCTGGCCGCACAGGTGGCAGGGCTCGCGGCGCTTAGTGACCACGATTTCCTGCAAAAAACCATAGAAAACAACGTCGCAGAAATGCGCAAACTCAAGGAAGCTTACACTCGCCTCGATTTAAAATACATCCCTTCTGTAGCCAACTTCATTACCCTAAAAATGACGGATGAAGACGAGGTTGAATATTTTTATCATCAGTTATTGATTCGTGGCGTATTAACCAGAAGATTGGCATCCTTTGGCCTGCCGGATTGTTTAAGGATATCTATTGGCCTGCCTGACGAAAATGATTATATGTTGAAGATGCTCAAAGAAGTTGTCGATGCAAAAAAATAAATAGTAGTTTTTTCGAA
>CAKUWM010000023.1 GCA_934699305.1 uncultured Saprospiraceae bacterium
AGTCGAAGCCGGAATACAACTTCTTAGCATCGTCCAAGCAACATACTGAAACGCCGGAGTTACCTATTTTACCATAAATATCGGGGCGGTAGTCAGGGTCTTCACCATAAAGTGTTACTGAGTCAAATGCCGTTGAAAGCCTGTTGGCAGGCATTCCGATACTCACATAATGGAAACGTCTATTCGTCCTTTCCGGATGACCTTCACCTGCAAACATCCTCGTAGGGTCTTCTTCCTTACGCTTAAACGGGAAGACGCCGGCACTAAAAGGAAATTCTCCCGGAACATTTTCTTTCAATATCCACTTCAATATATCTTGCCACCCGTGATATTTAGGAAGGCTAACCCTCGGAATACGAAGGTGAGAAAGCGATTGGGTAAAGGTCTCTACTTTGATTTCTTTACCGCGGACAATATAGGTAAAATAATCACCTTCGTAGTTGGCTTTCTTAGTCGGCCACTCCGCCAAAAGATTTTCATTTTCCCGCGTGAGCTGCAACTTAACTTTATCTTCTATGCTTTGTAAAGAGCTTAATATATTGGCATCATCGTCGACTAAAGACCGAGTTTGCCTGATTGACTGAACTTTACCTGCTGCTACAGATTGCGTTTCCACCCACTCGTCGTATTTTCGACATTCTTCGGAAATTTCGGACAGATACCTAACCCGACCAGGAGGGATAATATAGACTTTCTCTGAGTCGCCGGTGCGTAGGTTTATTTCGCCGACAAACCTATTGTCAGTGCGTTCATTGAGGATGTCGATAATTTTGTAATAGAAAGAATTGGTGCCGGGGTCATTAAACTGAGAGGCAATAGTCCCAAATACCGGCATTTCCTCAACAGGCGTATCAAACAACAAATGATTTCGTTGATATTGCTTTCTTACGTCCCGAAGAGCATCGGCGGCTCCTCGCTTGTCAAATTTATTGATAGCAATAACATCCGCAAAATCAAGCATATCTATTTTCTCCAATTGGCTTGGAGCCCCAAATTCCGGCGTCATCACATAAAGAGACACGTCGGCATATTCTGTTATCTCCGTATCAGACTGACCTATTCCACTTGTCTCCAAAATAATCAAATCATATCCGGCCGCTTTAAGAACATCAAGAGCGCTTTTAATTTCGCTACTTAAAGCTCTATTTGATTGGCGTGTAGCCATCGAACGCATAAATATTCGGGACTGATTAACTGCATTCATTCGGATTCTATCGCCCAACAATGCCCCACCTGACTTGCGTTTACTCGGATCCACCGAGATAATAGCTAGTGTCTTATTGTTGTATTCCAGTAAAAATCTTCTGATTAATTCATCAATCAAGCTTGATTTTCCCGCTCCGCCTGTTCCGGTAATCCCCAAAACAGGAATTTTACTTTCTTCACTCTTTTGATGAAGCTCCGACATCAATTTTTCATGATTGTCCGGATAATTCTCTACAGCCGTAATCATACGTGCGACGACGTGAGGGCTATGACTATTCAACTGTTTAACCTCAAAGTCTTGCCTCTCTCCTACCGGGAAATCACTGTTTTCCAAAACATCATTAATCATCCCTTGCAATCCCATGGACCGTCCGTCATCCGGCGAATAAATACGCGCTATACCATAGGCCTGCAAAGAGGCTATCTCTTCGGGCAAAATAGTCCCACCTCCACCTCCAAACACCTTAATATGTCCGGCATGGCGTTGGTGTAGTAAGTCGTAAATATATTTGAAAAATTCATTATGCCCGCCTTGATAAGAAGTTATCGCTATAGCCTGAACATCCTCTTGAATGGCAGTATTCACAATTTCATCAGCACTTCTATTATGACCCAAATGAATAATTTCAGCTCCAGATGACTGTAAAATTCGGCGCATGATATTGATGGCCGCGTCGTGTCCATCAAATAGAGATCCTGCAGTGACTACTCGAATCTTGTACTTCGGTTTATAAATGGAAGGGATTATTGACATATTGCTTTTGTTGATCGTTAAAACGTTCACTTAGTGTAACAATACAATAAGATAGCCGTTTTTAAATTTTCGCAAAGATAATGAAAATGCAGTAGTGCAGCAAGGTTATGTAAATTGTAAAAATAAAATCATGAAACTTCACTCTTCAATTATCCTTGAGAATTCAACTTACAAAGTCGATCAAAATTAGAGCCATTATCACAAGTTGAGACCTATTCCAAACAATATCGTAAATAACAAGGTACTAAGTGATAAATATTTCAATTCCGGATAGAGGACAACAGGATTTTCATTTTTTTGAACAATCATGATGCTTCGTACTATGCCCACAAAGGCAATCAAGTATATCCATTGATAGACACCTGCCCCACTTTGAAAGCTGTACATTACCGCAGTAAGCATGCCCATGGATAATAAGATGGCGTGATAATACTTGGCCTTTTCTAATCCAATTTTTACGACCAAGGTATTTTTGCCGGAGGCAGCATCATTGACCCTATCTCTTAAGTTATTTAAATTCAGTACTCCGGCACTGAAGCATCCTATGGTAATTGCCGGTAAAATTTCCAATTTGCTAAAGTGGTGGGTATGTAAAAAATAAGTCCCTATCACGCCCACAATACCGAAGAATATGAATACGAAGAAGTCTCCTAAGCCCGAATATCCATAAGGATTACTGCCTATGGTATATTTGACGGCTGCGACAATAGCGGCTATTCCAATCAAGAAAAACACTACACTATAGGAAAATTCCATTGACTTCATACTATGTACAATCAATGAAATCCCTGAAATCAATGCCAACACGATGCAAATGAATATAGCGATACCCATCTGGCGAAGTGTAATTTCTCCTTTCTGAAGACTGCGCTTTGGTCCTATCCGATCTTGATTGTCCACTCCATGTACTGTGTCACCGTAGTCATTAGCAAGATTACTTAAAATTTGCAAAAACAATGTAGTCAGCATTGCCCATATCATAATAGAAGGCTGGAAGCGATGATAATATGCTGCCAACAGGCTTCCCATGAGTATCGTGGACAAAGCCAGAGGCAATGTATGAAGCCTAAATGCTTCCAACCATGCTCTAATTGACGTCATCAATCTTTTTTTTATGGAAATTTAGGAAACTTATCAAATTGTGGCTTTCGTTTTTCAAGGAAAGCATCGCGACCTTCTCTTGCCTCTTCGGTGGTATATATAAGTCGGGTCGCCTCGCCTGCATAAACCTGTTGTCCTACTAATCCGTCATCGATGAGGTTGAGGGCAAACTTAGCCATTTTTACAGCTGTCGGGCTTTTAGCAAGGATCTCTTGTGCCCACTCGTAGGCGGTTGCTTCCAACTTGTCGTGTTCAACTACTGCATTGACCATACCCATATCGTAAGCTTCCTGAGCAGAATACGACTTGCCCAGAAAAAAGATTTCTCTTGCTCTTTTTTGTCCCACTTGACGTGCCAGATAAGCCGAACCAAAGCCACCGTCGATGCTCGCCACATCGACGTCCGTTTGCTTGAAAATAGCATGTTCCTTACTTGCCAAGGTTAGGTCACATACAACATGCAGGCTATGTCCACCGCCTACTGCCCAGCCGGGCACAACCGCGATGACTACTTTATTCATAAATCGGATTTGTCGCTGCACATCTAAGATATTAAAACGATTGACGCCATCTCCTCCTTTATAGCCGGTGTTAGACCGTACTCGCTGATCCCCACCTGAGCAAAAAGCCCAACCACCGTCTTTCTGTGAAGGTCCTTCACCACTGATCAGCACCACGCCTATCTCTTGCGATTCATGGCTTATGATGAGCGCATCTAACAATTCGGATACCGTCTCAGGGCGAAATGCATTCCTTACTTCCCGTCGGTTAAACGCAATCCGGGCTACACCTTCACTATATCGAAAGGTGATATCCTGATATTCTTTAATCTCTTGCCAATTTATGTGACTCATAGCACTTTTTCTTCGTTTAAATATTTCCAATATTGCTCCAAAATTAATGGATTTTCATCCGGATGAGTACATATTTCCAGAATTGTTTTTTGAACGTCTTCTTTTAAAAACCCATCCAAAGCATCTCCAAGGCTCGCTGCGTCCGTCACCCTACTATATTTCCATTGAAAATGTTCCGCAATTTTCTCTGCATTAGTGGTCATAGCTGTTTCTATAAATGTCCTTCGTTCCTGCACCTTATTGGGACCTTCGATGATTCGAAATATACCACCACCACCATTATTAATAACGATAATCTTCAACTTACCTTCAAAATTATCATTCCACAACCCATTTATGTCGTAATGAAAGGCGACATCGCCAGTGATTAGAATATGAGGCTTGTCCACAAATGCCGCCGCCGCACCCATTGCCGTCGAGGTGCAACCCTCTATTCCGCTAGTTCCCCTATTGCAGTGCATCCTTACACGATAGGAATCATCGAATAACTGAGCATAGCGCACAGCTGAACTATTGGCTATATGTAAGTTACTTCCTTCATTCAGAACGGAGAAAATCCTGTTAAAGACGTACAAATCACTATATTCACACCGATTGACAAACCATCGATGTCGATTCTTCCGCCTTTCATCTAAATCTTTCCACTTTTTCTGGTACCCGGAATTGTTGGAAGCCACATGATGATTTATTTGTTGAAAAAATACTGCAGGGCTTAATGATACAGCTTGGGTCAGTGATTGAAATGTATCTGTTGTACTATCAAATGGATGAATATTCCAATGTTCAGTCGGCTTGAATTTTCTCAAAGCACTTTTTATACGTTTTGACACAATGGCATCCCCAATGGTAATAAGGATATCAGGCATCAATTCACCTATCTCTTGATCGGTCAGCCCTGTAATGCACCGGTCAATGGCTCCGATAAAAGAAGGATGATGCATATTGGAAAGTGTCTCTGTCAGTACAACAATTTGTGGATGGGCATTCATCCCAATCAAAAGCTCCGGCAATCCATCCCGATCCGAATACTGACCTACCAAGATCATTACCTTCTTACTTTGCGATAAAGTAGAGGCCATAGCCACTTCTGTTTCGATAGGTAATTGACTTAATATTGGTTTTTGAAGAAAAATCCTGATTTTTTTATCAATGGCTTCAACCATGTTATACAATGGCTCATGCAGTGGAATATTAAAATGTACAGGACCCGGATCGGACAATGTAGCTATTGCAAAGCCCTCGCTCAGACATCTTGAATTATACCAAAATTCATCGTCATTCTCCGCATCACCTTTCAGTACATAACTTTTGCGAATAAAATTATTGTAAATCCCTTGTTGCCGTATCGTCTGCCCATCCCCTTGATCAACCCATATTTCAGGACGATCCGTTGTAAGGACAATAAGTGGAATTCTTTGATAATAGGCCTCTGTAATAGCTGGTGCAAAATTAACTGTTGCAGAACCACTGGTACACAATATTGCTACCGGTTGTTGTGTCTCTATGGCTAATCCCAATGCGAAAAAACCTGCACTTCGCTCATCCCTTATACTGTAACATTGGAAGCCGGACTGCCGATTGAATGATATCACAAAGGGAGCATTGCGAGATCCCGGACATATTACGACATGTCTCAACCCCAATTCAGCCAATGTATTAACTATTAGTCTTACTCCTTCTTTATTTGACAATTCCATTTATCACTTCGTTACTTTTTTAAAGATACCATTATTGAATTAATGGTTTCATAAACATTCACACAAAACATTACATACAATAACTTCCATAGCATCATCACACTGTGGGTCGTCTTTCTTAATCCTTTGATTTTCACAATTTTCACCGGCCATGTTATCCTATATCAATGAATCCCCAAAGGTAAAAAGCATTTTATGAAACTATGGTTTATTCATATCAAATTTCTGAACTATTCTATCAATCAAAGTTTTGCTTTTTAAAACCGTTTCCTCCCATTCTTCCTGCGGATGTGAATCTTTGGTTATTCCTCCGCCCACATAAACAGCTATTTCATTCTCGCCCACCTGCATACACCTCAGATTAACATACAGTTGGGCATTACCATCATCATCTATCTCTCCAATTATTCCGCTGTAATAGGTACGGTCATAGCCTTCATTTTCCAATATACAAGCAACACCTTCATTTATCGGTGCCCCGCCAACTGCGGGCGTTGGATGCAGATCTTCCAACAGCTTTTTTAGATTTACTTGTGCCGAAACATCGTACATATAATCCGTCCTAAGATGGACCACTTTACCTGCTTCTACAGAATAGGGACCATTGGAATGTATAAGACGATAATTATGTCTAAAAAATACATCTTTTATGTGGATTCCGACCATCTCATGTTCGTCTATCTCTTTGTCGCGCCAATGATATAAGGAGTCGTCGCGCCGGGATTGAGTACCTGCCAATGCCATAACAAAGGCTTTGGAATCCTTCTGTCGAAGTAATAGCTCAGGAGTTGCACCAAGCCATGTACCTGAGGTAGGGTGAGCCAACAAATAAACAAAAGCATCAGAATAAGTTGCAGCCAAATCCTCAAAGCAGGCTATTTCTTCAAATTTATTGGGTTTTTCAACACGAATCACGCGAGAAAGTATCGCTTTTTTAATGACACCGGACTCAATGGCATCCATATAGTGCTCAAAGGATTTCAGATAATCGGATTGTGCTGTTGCTTTGGGCAAATCTTCTTTTTCAATAGATTTAATGCCTTTCAAATCCTGGACAATTCTTTCTACATCACCCTTAGACAACATGTCATCCAAACAATCTAAGGTCAGCTCCTGTCCCTTTGACTGTGGAACAAATGGCTTTACCAAAAGCTCTTTTTTTGAACCAATTCCCAAAATACCGTGCTCTACAGCAATTTTAAATGTATTGTCTGATGGTAGTCTATAAATACAAAATCCAATATGCTTAGCGTACAACAGATGCGCAATGGAGACAACTAAATCGTTCAAATTTCACCTTTTCTAAAACAAAAATAACAAGTTTCCACATTTATTAAATCCAAATTCCACAATAGACAAATGCAGAATCGATTTACGACTCGTAATCAATGGCTTAAAGATACCATTGAAATGATTTGTACATCGGAACACCCTCATCATCTACCATCTTCGGTCTTGGAAAACCCCGACTGTTGAATTCGGGTTAAGGAAGCTTTAATGTGTGTCTTTAGAAAAACCAAACTTTTGTGACTTTACCTCAAGCTAATAGAAGACAAAAGGCACTTACCGAATTATACAACAAAAGTAAGAACCCAATTATTCTTCGACAAACATCTTGGAAATCAGATCTTTTCCAAATCAGATTTAACCTTGTCGATTGCAGCTTGCTGAGTTGTTATTTCAGCTTGCTTAGTAGCCTGATCTTTGATATTTTGTTCTATTTTAGCTTTGGCCTCGGCGATTTTTTCTTCAGCCTTTTTTATATCTTTTTCATAAGAGTCTTTGTCACTTACCAACTTTTTCAAGTCATTATTCATCTTGGACATCTTATTCATTTCTGCTTTCAGTTGCTCATTTATCTTGTAGCGGTTAATTTCACGCACAAAGTCATTCATCACATTAACAGCAGCTTTATATTGGTCCGGCTGACCTGATGAAGACAAATAACCTCCTCCCAAATCAAACCACACGCTAAATTGAACGTCTTTGCCCGACTCCTCCGCTTTTGAATAAATGTCCACCGTACTTTTACTTACTTCGGGCAAACTGGCATCATCCGCGAAATATTCCTTTTCCTTTCTTTGGTACTTAGTCTTATTTCCCATGGTTTTCATATAATCTTTCCACACATTCTCTACATCTTTGGCTCGAATATCAGACAAAGTAATTGTCAATGCATTATTGCTACCTTGAGACATAGCCTTGACACCTTCGTTAATCTGGGCCCATGTAACACACGGCAATATGGTAAAAAGAAAGAATAATAATCTCATGTTTTAATTTTTTGAATAATTTATGATAAATAATTGATATTCTTGTGTTTAATAAAATAATCTTCAACCCAAATCCTATATACCTGTATTATTAAGACGGTGAAGTTTAAAGGAGGTAACGTCAAATTAATCATTATCTATTTTTACGTTTTACATACGTTAAATCCAATTGATCCACTTTACTTCTTCGAATTTTAAAAAACATAAAAATACTTTTTTTACACAACCAAATGTCACAAAGAAACAAAACTATTGGTTGAATTGTTTCTCTCTATTGATACAAATTACCAATATATCATAGAAAAAAATAAGATTTGTCAAATTAGGAATCAACCACAATTGCGCAAAAAGTTGATTACCTTTGGACTCGAATATTGAAAAATTGAATATGTCTGACTGTATAAAATTACTTCCCGATGTTCTGGCAAATCAGATTGCTGCCGGTGAAGTCGTGCAGCGCCCGGCATCTGTCGTGAAGGAATTGATGGAAAATGCCATCGATGCGGGATCGACTCAGATTAGTTTGATTTTAAAAGACGGAGGCAAGACGTTAATAACCATCATAGATAATGGCATAGGCATGTCACCCATGGATGCCCGTATGAGCTTTGAGCGTCATGCCACCTCTAAATTATCCAGCGCCCGCGACCTTTTTGCCATTAAAACCATGGGATTCAGAGGCGAAGCTTTGGCTTCCATCGCCGCTGTCGCTCAAGTTGAAATGACGACCAAACGACACGATGATGAAGTAGCCACACATATCATCAATGAAGGGAATAAAGTAGTATCTCAGGAAGCGGTCCAAGCTCAGGCCGGGACAACAATAGCTGTCAGAAACTTATTTTTCAATATTCCTGCACGTCGAAACTTTTTAAAATCCAACGATGTTGAAAAAAAACACGCCTATGAGGAATTTATCCGACTGGCACTATCTCACCCTGAAATCAGGTTTCAACTGGTGTATAATGACGAATTGGTTTACCTCTTAGACAAGTCTTCATTGAAGCAAAGAGTCACCAACATGTTTAAAAATGATATAGAGAAACGGCTATTGTCTGTTGAAGAAGATACCGAAAAGCTCAAAATATATGGCGTCATAGGCACGCCACAACAAATAAAAAAAACAAGAGGAGATCAGTATTTATTTGTCAATCACAGATTTATTAAAAGTAACTTACTCAATCATGCAATAACATCGGCGTATGAAAGGATCATCCCACCGGCACACTTTCCATTTTATGTTTTGTTTTTGGAAATAGATCCGGGTTCAATTGATGTCAACGTTCATCCGACTAAACAAGAGATAAAATTTGACGATGAACATTTAATCTACACTTATCTCAAATCGGCTGTGAAACATGCGCTTTCATTTAACCTCGTCACACCCTCTTTCGATTTCGAAAAAGATGAAGAGTTGTCGAGGGCATGGAACAATGAAACATCAGGCAGACCACATATTCCGCAATCACATAATCCCAGCCCACCGAGGGATAACTATCGGGTCCCCAATGATTTTTATAAAGAAAATTCCGGCAGATGGAAAGATTTGTATGAAAATATAACCGTCAATCACACAACTGAAACGCCCTTACATCAATCATTGGTCTTTAGTAGTCAGATGGATAATGACAATGATAACGAAGATGAATTGACAGAAACCGAAGATAACAATCTCATCAACGTCATACAACTTCATAAGTCTTTCATTATCTTACAAGTAAAATCAGGCATGATGATCATAGATCAACATAATGCTCACCATCGCATCTTATTTGAAAGGTATTATAAAAATACAGTTCAGGCAAAGGCGATTACTCAAACCAGCTTGTTTCCGGAAGTCCTTACCTTCGATACCATGAGAGCTGAAATGCTTTTGACAATAATGGACAAATTAATTTCGGTCGGCTTTGATATTGAAATAAGGGATGGTTGTGATTATATCATACATGGATTCCCTTCTTTTTTAGAAGAAGGAACTGACCTAAAATCCTGGTTTGAAGAAGTATTGGATATGCTGCATCAGGAAGTAGAAGTAGAGTTTGATATTCATCATACCATGGCTTTAGCGTATGCCAATAAAAATGCCATTTCAAGGGGCAAAGAACTAAAACAACAAGAAATGTCAAATCTCATTGACCAATTATTTGCTTGTGATGAGCCCAACTATGATGAAAGGGGGAACTCATGCTTTGGCACTTGTTCCATTTCGGAAATAGAAAATATAATAAAAATTAAAATATGATTCGAATTACAAATGTTGTCAAACAACTCATTATACTCAATGCAATAGTATTTGTCATATTAAGCTTTTCCCCACCCCAATATAAGGAAATGCTTTGTCTGTTTTTCCCGACTTCACCGGAATTTCGGTTTTGGCAACCATTGAGCCACATGTTTAACCACGCCAACATAAGTCATATCTTTTTCAACATGTTCGGGTTGTTTATGTTTGGATCTTTGTTGGAGAGTGTGTGGGGAGAAGGCAAGTTTCTTCGTTTTTACTTATTATGTGGCATTGGAGCATTTGTAGCACAGTGGATTTTCTGGTATTTTACCTCTGATTATTTAGGTATGGTCAGGATGTTAGGAGCATCTGGAGCTGTAAGCGGCTGCCTCATCGGGGTGGCTATGTTGGCACCCAATATGACTGTCATGTTACTCATTCCGCCCATACCTATCAAGATGAAGTACTTAGCATTGCTTTACTTTGTAATAGACTTATTTATGGGCTTCGGACAAGTCGGCAATGTCGCCAATTTTGCACATATTGGTGGTGCATTGACCGGACTTGCAATATGTGATTATTGGAAGACAAAAGGTTTATTGCATCAAAGAGGACATAATTAATAAAAAACTAAGGCCTCTTTGAGTTTTGCGGGATATACAAGCAGGAGTTATTATCAATTATCGTTATAAAATTCCAAATAAATCATTTGGATATTCCATTTTCTGCATTATATTTATAATATGTTTGATTCGATAATAAAGGATATAAAATATGAGCTAAACAGGGGCAATATGGTCACAAAGATCATATTAATCAATATTTGTGTATTTCTCGTTCTACTTTTTTCAAAAGTAATGCTGGTAGCATTATCAGGTGGCGATGAGACCATGTACAATCACCTGATATCATGGGTCACTTTGTCTGATATCAAGCATCTCGCATATCAACCTTGGACCATTGTCACTTATAGCTTAATCCATCCGAGCATTTGGCAGATACTATTTAATATGTTACTGCTGTATTGGTTTGGGCAGATCGCCGGCGACCTCATCGGCGACCGTCGCATCCTTCCAATATATACTTATGGCGCTATTTTGGGTGGTTTTCTTGCCGTCATCATTAGTTCACTTATACCGGGATTTCAACCGGGACACTTTATGATTATGGGTGCAACCGCACCGGTGATGTCAATAATTGTAGCGGCAGCCACATTGGCGCCTGAATATTCGATGAGGCTTGTTCTTATAGGCAATGTCAGAATAAAATTTATCGCAATGGTTTTGATACTTATCCAAATCCTTGGAATAGCGTCAAAGGTCGTTGCTGGTGGGGCATTGGCAGGTTTGGGTGGTGCAGCAACCGGATTCCTCTTTATCATATTATTGCGAAGAGGTATCGACTTATCGGCTATCTTTCATAGATACAGCAGATCAAAGCCTATCATCAGAAGGAAACCTAATAAGAAATCCAAGATAGTCAGCATCTTTGACTCTGTTAAAAAATATGAATCTTCTTCCAACCGACAACAAAGTATCCCAAATGAACAACGATTGGATAGCATTTTGGAGAAAATTAAAAAAAATGGGAAAAACAGTCTAAACCAAGACGAAATAGATTTTTTGGACAAGATAAGTAAGCAATAGATTGAGAGCTATCAGAACCATATTCATCATAACCAATATTCTGGCTGCTTTGCTCCTGGCTTTGTCTTATTTTTCGCCCGTCATAAATCCTTATAACCACTGGATTTTCGGACTTCTCGGCTTACTTTACCCTTTTTTCGTCTTTATAAATCTTTTCTATGTCACCTTTTGGGTTTTTAGAAAAAAATGGTGGTTTGTCCTATCCCTTTCTACTTTATTATTGGGATGGAGCTCATTTAGCGGGATAATTGGACTGAAATTACCCTCCTATGAGCAAGATAATGACAAAACCATCCGAGTTATGTCATACAATATCAGAGCATTATCCAAACTAACCTCCTATCCTACTCGTAGCATCAAAGAAAATCGGGAAAAGTTTGCATTTTTTATGGAAGAAAATAAGCTTCCACACGTCCTTTGCATCCAAGAAAGTACCAACCCTAACTTGAAATGGTTCAAGTCCACCCTCGCTTATCCTTATACTTGCAGATACCCCGGAAACAATAGCAATACGGCTATTTTGAGTGTTTTTCCAATAGAGCAGAGTGGTAAAGTACCCTTTGATAAAGGAAATGGGGATTGTGTGTGGGCAGATATTAATTTTAACGGAACTATAATCCGCTTTTATAGCGCTCATCTTCATTCCAACACCATCAGCCTTCAAGCAGACACATTGGTTGCACTCAACAAATTAGAAAAAGAGGAAACGTATAAAGGTATCAAAAGCATGTTTTATAAGTATAAAATGGCAACCAGAATCCGGTATCAGCAGGCACTAAAAATAAAAAAACACGCGCACAGCTCACCTTATCCTGTTGTGCTGTGTGGGGATTTCAATGATACTCCGCAATCCTTCATCTACCACATATTGTCGGAAGGACTATTGGATGCTTTCAAAGAAAGAGGCATAGGCTTTGGTACAACATGGGCAGGTAATCTCCCCGGATTAAAAATCGACTACATCTTAGTGGATCCATCTATTACGGTCTTTAGTCACGACATCTATCGAAGACAATTCTCCGACCACTACCCTGTCACAGCGACATTATTTTTTAACAAACCTAAAAAATAACCTGCACTCTCATGCACACAACTACATTAGATTCCTTGCCCACTCAATTGGAAGCTTACCAAGAAGGTGTTTTACTTCTCATAGACAAGCCTCTTGAATGGACTTCTTTTGATGTGGTCAACAGAATCAGGATAGCCTTGTGCAAACATTTTGGAATAAAAAAATTGAAAGTCGGACACGCCGGCACTCTTGACCCGCTGGCTTCCGGCCTCCTTATACTATGTATTGGGAAATATACAAAGAATATTGACCTCATTCAAGCACAAGAAAAAATCTATACAGGTACTATCAAAATAGGTGCCACTACGCCAACTTACGACATGGAAAGTGAAGTAGATCAGACCTTTCCGATCGAACATATTGACAAAGAAACCATTCAAAACGTTAAAAATCGGTTCATTGGCTCAATCCTTCAGCTCCCACCCATTTTTAGTGCTATTAAAAAAGATGGAAAACGGTCTTACGAATTGGCACGGCAAGGTATAGACAGCCAATTGGAAGCCAGGCCCATTGAAATAAAAAGTCTAACCTTAGACGATAGCCAATGGCCCGACTTACACTTCGAAACTACCTGTTCCAAAGGTACGTATATCCGGTCTTTAGCCCACGATATAGGCAAAGCCCTCGGAAGTGGTGGATATCTTACAGCCCTAAGACGAACCGGTATCGGCAACTATTCCGTCAATGATGCAATCAGGTTGGATGATTTTTTATCTAAATACACCCAAAACAATCTCCATACTACGGAAATTGCAAGGCGAAAGTTTTTAAAATCATGATGCCTTCTCTGTATATTTAATCAATGGTTAGAAAGGTTCAAAATCGCCTCTTACCGGACACACAGACGTCTGCAAATGACGTTTCACAATAAAATAAACGCAATATTCGCTGATTGGTCATAAATCCTCGGAGTGAAACAAACAAGTTTTTTCGGAAATTCAAATTTGCAAATCAATCCAATTCTAACATACATAACATTGCATTTCTATTTATTACAAATATTTATTTCTTATATCTAATAAAAAGGAAGACAAGATTGACATTCTAACGCTGCATTTTGAAATTATTTACTTACTTTCACGGTACATTTATTTAACAACTATTATGGATAAGGAATTAAGAAGGCATTTCAATAAAAATTTTACTCCTGAAAAATATCAAACTTTGCTTGATAAGGTAAATACAGGATTTGGCAAGAAGTCAACCTTTAGAATCTCAGAAACTCCTGTCTTTATCCCTGCGGATATCAGACATCAGCTAAAAGAGGCATGTGACACCCTTACCTCCTTTCTTTTAACCGATGAATTTAAGAAAAACTGCAATAGCGCTATTTCAAAAATCGGCTTTGAAGTCCCCAATGAGAATTTGAACACCACATTCATACAGTTTGATTTTGGCATTACCATTGACAAAAATGGAGTAATTTCTCCTAAACTCATTGAAATGCAAGGCTTCCCCTCATTATATTGTTTTCAAAACTTACTCTATGAAAGCTATATTGATGCATACGACTTACCACAAGATTTAATGCCATTTTTTGACGGACTTAATACCGAATCCTATCTTGAATATTTGAAAAAAATCATCGTCGGCGATAGTAAGCCTGAAAATGTCGTACTCTTAGAAATAGAGCCTGAAAAACAAAATACAGCCATCGACTTTTACGGAAGCCACAGACTATTGGGTATTAAAGTATTAGACCTATGTGATCTCAAAAAAGATGGTCGTCATTTATATTATATTGAAAATGGTAAAAAAATTGACGTAGAAAAAATATACAATCGCGTCATTTTTGACGAATTGGAAAAAAGAAAAGACCTCGTCACTGAATTCAACTTTAGAGATGAAGTGGATGTCGAATGGATAGGCCACCCCAATTGGTTCTTTAAAATCAGCAAATACACCATGCCCTTTATCCATCACAATCCGTATATTCCTGAAACCCGCTTCCTCAATACCATCAACCACCTACCGGATGACTTAGAAAACTATGTCCTAAAACCACTATTTTCATTCAGTGGCGAAGGCGTGAAGTTCAATGTAACCCGCCAGGACGTTGAACAAGTCAATGACCCGGAGAACTGGATATTGCAGGAAAAAGTACATTATCATGCTTGCATCGAAACACCGAATCCGGACGAACCCGTAAAATTTGAAATCCGAATGATGCACACCTGGGAGCAAGGCGCACCCAAGCCACGACTCATCAATAACCTAATCAGGATGAGTAAAGGTGAAATGATTGGAGTTAAGTACAACAAGGATAAAGACTGGATAGGCGCCAGTATCGGCTTATTCAGGGAGTAAGTCCCATTCCTTTTTACTCATTTCGATAAAGATATATGTTTGAAATACCTGTAGAACGATTAATACCACAAAGAGAGCCCTTTGTCCTCGTTGATAAAATAACGAGACATGAAGACGATATGACAACTTCCTGTTTTTTTATTCCATCATCTCATCTCTTAATAGAAAACAATCGGCTTTCAGCCTATGGACTTATCGAAAATATGGCACAGTCAGCTGCACTTCGCTCAGGTTATCAGGCATATTCGGCCAACGATAAGCCTAAAGTAGGTTTTATAGGAACCATTGAAAAGGCGATTATCCACCAACTTCCTGACTCCGAACAGACCATCATCACGGAAGTCAGGCAAACCGCTCAAATCATGAATTTTATCGTCATCGAATGCAGATCTTTCCTAAATGAAACCTTATTAGCAGAATGCTCAATGAAAATCGTGTTACAAGAGGAAGTTTAGGCAAAATTTCATTAAGTTTGCCCCCTAAATTTTTGAAATGTCCGGACTAACAGGAAAGACCCTGACTATAACCAACCAAATCACTGTTCGTTTTAACGAAGTCGATTCAATGGGCATTGTATGGCATGGAAATTATATACAATATTTAGAAGATAGTCGAGAAAAATTTGGCCATATACACCATATCGACTACCTCAGTATCGCAGCCAACGGTTTTCATGTGCCTGTAGTAGATCTCAATATAAAATATCGCAAATCCCTTAAATACGGCGATGAAGCAAATGTTATTTGTACATATTTGGACACTCAAGCAGCTAAAATAATCTTTCAGTACGAAATTTATAATATAGCGGATCAACAATTGTGCGCCACTGCGGAAACAACCCAAGTGTTTATCAATTTGAAGGGCGAGTTGCAGCTGACATTCCCACCATTTTTTCTATCCTGGAAAGAAAAATCCGGCTTACTATAAGAAACGTTAAAGATGATTCAAGTTTTTTGTACCGGCGGATCTATCGTAAATAATTGGGGAACAAACCTGAATAATCATTGGTCTAAAATCCTCAATAAAGATATTTCCCTCACGCCTCTTACTTTGAGCGATGACACTCAGACCTATGCCTCCCGTCTTTCTGATGGACAATGGCAACAACTTACAGAGAAATATGGCACGCATTATACCAAATCGGCATTGCTGTGTATTGAAGCCATCAATTGTGCCATCAAGAACCAACCAATTAATTGGAGCAAAACGGCAATCATCATCGCCACAACAAAAGGTGACATTGACTTATACTCGCTCGACGGAACCAATGCACATAACATAAAGACCTACTTTCATCACCTTTCTACCCAATTAAATACCTATTTCAAACCCATTAAACCTTGCACTATCCTCAGTAATGCCTGCATTTCAGGAAGTCAGGCTATACAATTTGGTGCGGCCTATTTGCAATCCGGTAGCGCCGACAACGTGGTCGTCTGCGGCGTTGACCTATGTACCGCATTCACACTGTCAGGATTTAACAGCCTCAAAGCCTTGAGCACTCATCCGGCAATGCCTTTTGACAAATATCGGGATGGCATTTCTTTAGGCGAAGCATCATCGGCAATCGTCCTGAGTAAAAAAGATTTGTCATTCAATGGGCATACTCAAATCCAATATATGGCCGGTGCAGTAACCAATGACGCCAACCACATAAGTGGACCATCCAGGACAGGGGAAGGCTTGTATCAAGCCATTCAGCATGTTGCAAGCCGCTTAGAATATCCCATTGATGCAATATCACTACATGGGACAGCTACGATCTACAATGACGACATGGAATCAGTTGCCATCCACCGAAGTGGCCTTCAATCAACACCTTGTTTTGGCTTGAAAGGCATTTATGGACATACCCTCGGTGCTGCCGGCATCCTCGAAAGTGTCATCAGCATATTAGCCTTGGCAAACAATATTATTCCAGCTACAACAGGATATACCTATCCCGGCACAACTCATCCCATCAATGTTTCTTCGCAAAATCAGAAAGGCGATTTTAAGACAATTTTAAAATGTACTTCCGGATTTGGAGGTGGCAATTGCGCACTCATTTTCCATAAAAATTAATTCAAATATGCCGACTTTTACTACAATCAACGCTGTTGAACTGAACTTTAAAGGCGAGTTTGAAGCCATTGAACAACAACTCAACAATCTTTACAAAGATTCGAATATTCAATATCCCAAATTTTTTAAAATGAACCAATTGTGCAAACTCGGTTTCTTAGCCGTAGAACAGCTGCTCCAACAATATACTGACCGGATTTCCAACTTAGAGCCATCCTCAGTGGCAACCATATTTTTCAGTCAATATGCATCTCTTTCTTCTGACCACTTTCACCATCAATCTCTTCATAACAATCAACTACCAAGCCCTTCAGTTTTTGTATATACCCTTCCAAACATACTTAACGGAGAACTTGCCATCCGGCATGGCTGGACAGGATATAATGGCTTTTTTGATGCATCAGACGACGAGAATACAGATTTGATCCTTCAAACTGCTTTCATAGCTCAACCATTTGACTATTGTGTAACCGGATGGGTAGAAACCGACATGCTTCATCAAAAATCTTTCGCCCGAATCAAGTTGCTTAAATCTTCGTAATCAACAATCTATCACTCTCAATATCAATAACTTCTGAAAACAAATGATAAAATATGCCAATAATTAATCTTCAATCCTCATTTTATTAAGACAAGAACCACTAAATTTGCACAAAACAACTGTTTGATAATGGAGGATTTAATCCAAGAATTGAAAGAAAAACTTATCGCCCAGCTTAATCTGAAACATTTGACACCGGAAAGTATTGACGAAAATGAAATACTCTTTGGAACCGGACTGGGGCTTGACTCTATAGATGCACTTGAAATAATTGTCATGATGGAAAATGACTATGGCATTAAGCTCGACAATCAAAATGAAGCACGTGAGGTATTCACCTCAGTACGAACTATTGCAGAATACATCCAAAAACATAGAGTGCATGGCTAAAAACCGTGTCGTGGTAACCGGAATGGGAATATATTCGCCCTTGGGCAAAGGATTGGTCGCCAATCATACTTCCCTGCACGAAAACCGACACGGCATTGGCAATATATCCATTTTACAAACAAGATTGAGCGATATCCTGCCGGCAGGAGAGATCAAGCGTTCCAATGATGAACTTAGAGCTGCAACACGCTTCACATCCAATTACATTCCGCGTTCTGTTCTGTTAAGTACCTTCGCAATTGAAGAAGCATTAAACCAAGCCGGTTTGCAGACACACAAAGACATTGACTTGTATTATGCAACGACGGTGGGAGGCATTGATATCTCTGAAAACCTTGTAGAATCCCGGATACAGGGGAAGGAGGTGGACTATGCGGGGTTTCAATACCACGATTGTGGAGCAAGTACTTCCTTGCTGGGAGACTACTATGGCTTCACAGGACGAA
>CAKUWM010000024.1 GCA_934699305.1 uncultured Saprospiraceae bacterium
TTTTAGTCCTGAAATAACTTTACTTTTTTTGTCCATTTTTACACTTTTTTGTGTAAACCTATTTTAGGACAAGACATAGCGTTTTAGCATGTTGGCGTGTTAGCGTGTTAGCGTGTTAGCTTGTTAGCGTTTTAGCGAGTTGGCATATTAGCATTTTAGGTTTTAGATAGCCCCTAAAAGCGAAGCGTCCCAAAAGCGCAGCGTCCCAAAGCGAAGCGTCCTAAAAGCGCAGCGTCCCAAAAGCGTAGCGTCCTAAAGCGAAGCGTCCTAAAAGCGTAGCGTCCTAAAGCGAAGCGTCCTAAAAGCGTAGCGCCCTAAAGCGTAGCGCCTACTTCAACTGCATCAAATACTCACCATATCCGCTCTTTATCAAGCCTTCAGCCAGAACATCCAACTGTTCGCGATTGATAAATCCTTTTCTGTAAGCCACTTCTTCGATACAGCCTATCTTATAACCCTGACGCTTCTCGATGACGCGGATAAATTCAGTGGCGTCATGCAAAGATTCAAAGGTGCCGGTATCCAACCAGGCTGTGCCTCGACCAAGGATAGATACATGTAACGCTCCGCACCTTAGATATTCTTTATTGACATCGGTGATTTCATATTCGCCGCGGGGCGAAGGCTTCAGATTTTTTGCAATTTCCACAACCTGATTATCATAGAAATATAATCCCGGTACAGCAAAGTTGGAGCGGGGATTGACCGGCTTTTCTTCAAGGCTGATGGCTTTATTTGACGCATCGAACTCGACAACGCCATACCGATGCGGATCAGCCACCTCATAAGCAAAGACATTTCCACCCGACACATCAGTCAACTTAGTCAACTGCTCACCCAGACCGACACCATAGAATATATTATCTCCCAACACCAAAGCCACCTTGTCATCCCCTATGAAATCAGCTCCCAGCACAAAAGCTTGTGCCAAGCCATTGGGCACTTCCTGAACCTGATATTCAAAACGGCAACCCAACTCATGACCATCACCCAATAATCGAATAAATTGAGACTGATCGTCCGGAGTAGTGATAATCAAAATCTCCCGAATGCCCGCCATCATCAGCACAGATAAAGGATAATAGATCATCGGCTTATCATAGATCGGCATCAGTTGTTTGCTGATAGCCTTGGTGATCGGGTAAAGTCGGGTGCCGGATCCACCGGCTAATATTATTCCTTTCATTTTATAGTAAAATAAGCAGTTAAAAGGTATATCGCGATTCTATCTCAATATTAAACTATACATCATGGACGCATGTCTCTAGGACTCAACGTGAATCTTGATCAATTCTCTCAATGTCTCTACCGTTTCCCATTCCGTATTGTCGCCACTATTGTAGGAAAAGCCCACCGGCACCGGCTTTGCGTTGAATCGATTGACAAATTCTTGTAAATTCCACTTGTGTGTCGTCGGCAAGATGACATAATATTTACCCAAGTCATACGTATTAAACGAATCAGAAGGCGTAATCATCTCCTCATGAATCTTTTCACCGGGACGAATGCCCACCACCTTTTGTTCACATTCCGCACATATCGCCGTAGCGACATCCGTGATGTGGTAGGAAGGTATTTTAGGAACAAATATCTCGCCACCCCAAGCATTTTCAAGCGCATGCATCACCATGTCCACACCGCCTTGCAGGCTGATGTTAAAGCGCGTCATCGTCGGATCCGTTATCGGCAACACTCCATCCTTTTTCTTTTTTATAAAAAACGGAATCACTGAACCATTAGACCCCATCACATTGCCATACCGAACTACAGAAAAGCGAATCGGGTTATTTCCTTTGATGTTATTGGCGGCGACAAATAACTTGTCAGAAGTGAGCTTGGTCGCACCATAAAGATTTATTGGCGCACAAGCCTTATCGGTCGAAAGCGCCACTACCCTTTCTACACCTGCACTAAGGCAAGCGTGAACGACATTCTGGGCTCCACCGACATTCGTAGCGATACATTCATCCGGATTATACTCGGCAATAGGGACATGCTTCATCGCCGCTGCATGAATGACATAATCAATTCCTTGCATTGCCCGCACCAACCGATCTCTATCTCTTACATCCCCGATAAAAAATCGTATATTGGGAAACAGATTATTCGGATAATCCTGCGCCATCTGAAACTGCTTCTGCTCATCCCTGGAGAAAATAACCAACCTCCTTACATCGGGATAATGCTTCACAATATGCTCCGTTAGCGCTTTTCCCAATGAACCGGTTCCACCCGTAATTAAAATCGATTTATTTGCAAGATTCAATGACATTGTTCAATTTTCTTTCTTCTTAAAAAGGGATTCATTATTATTTTTCATACTGCAACATATTAATCAGGGCGTGCCCCCGCTTTTGAGGCGGGGTCGGGCTATCCGCTTTACTTCGTTCGTCCCTCACTCGTGCCCGCTCCTATCCCTCACGCAGCAGACATACTAAATTCGGCTGCTTTCCATATATGGGGAAAATCATTACCTTATATCACTACGCCGTCCAATGATAGGCGGTCTCCACCTTCCATTCTGTGTTTTGCCTTCTTCCCAAGAATTTCTCGATAAAAACGAGGATGCAGCCCATAGCCCGGACGGATCGACCGGACATTCTTCTCAGTAAACACTTCTCCTTCTTCTATATCCGCTACTATATACAGAGAACGGCTGAAATCCTTCCCTTTTTGCTGCTTTTCTGTCAGCCTATAATCGACCACTCCTATTGCTTTTTCGGCATCGCGCACTGCTCTCACCATATCGGTAAATTCAGCTTCATTCATAGAAAATGACGCATCAGGTCCACCAATAGAGCGATCTAAAATAAAATGTTTTTCGATAATCTTAGCACCCATACACACCGACACGATTGGTGCCGTCGCACCCAAAGTATGGTCGGATAGACCCACGATGACGCCATACCTTTCCGCAAAATCCTTAATCATTACCAGGTTGGCTTCTTCTATTGGCGCGGGATAGGACGAAGTACACTTCAATAGTGCAATATCTTTATTACCCATCCGATGACAGGCCTCTAATGCCCATGTTATATCCTCTGCTGTAGCAATGCCGGTGGAAATGATGATAGGCTTTCCTTTAGAAGCAATCAATTCTATCAGCGGTATATCGGTAATCTCAAAGGAAGCAACCTTGTAAGCCGGTACATTCAATCCTTCTAAAAACTCTACTGCCGTGGGATCAAATGGGGATGAAAAACACTCCAATCCCTCTTCCCTTGCTACCTCCATCAAGCGTTCGTGCCATTCCCATGGAGTATATGCCTCAGAATACAGATCATACAGGTTTCTTCCTTCCCATATCGTTCCCTGTATCATAAAATCCGGTTTACGGGAATCTATCGTGATTGTATCTGCTGTGTATGTCTGTAACTTAATAGCATCCGCCCCTGCGCGCTTTGCAGCACGTACCGTTTCAATAGCCGTCTCCAGACTGCCGTTGTGATTGGCCGACAATTCAGCTATGATGAATACCGGACTATCCCTATCTATATTGAGTTTGCCTATTTGCAAGTGTACGTATATTTTATTCTATCCAATAAGTCTTCTCTTTCAAAGCCCAAACGCTCAAATATCTTCATAGAAGCGACATTTTCAGGTGTAACATAACCGACAATATTCATAGGCCTATCCAATACTTCCTGAGTATATGCCTGACAACCTTTAATCAACAAAGCCTGTCCAAGACCTTTTCCATGATATCCCGGATCCAATAAATACGAAATTACGGCATTTTCCTGTTCCTTGTCAAATCGTATGCTGCCGATATCATGACCTTCATAAGCAACCATATAATACGTACTCGCTGCATCCGCTATTTTTTTCATAAACCAAGCCCGATGTTCAGCATACACTATCTCCCCTTTCTGAAAAGAATACTGTCTCACCCTCGCATCCGAAGCCCACCGAAAAGTAGTATCAACATCTTCCGATGTGGCAAGTCTCAGTTGTATTCTATCCCGGGCATCCAACAGTTTAAACAAGGCTTTAAGTCGTTCGGTGGACTGTCCGTCTATGATAGTGGTCAGCTGTATTTTCCCATCAATGGCTTTATGGAGCGCTGCTCTTATTTCATGTTCTGAAAAACTTCCGGCATCAATAAATGCCTGTTGTTCCAAAAAATTATGGTAAAAATACTTCTGATTTTCAACATAATGCCCGGCAATGGGGATGCACCCTACTGCAAATACTTCCAACAATATTGTGCTACACGGTATAATAGCCACATCGGCTTGGGTCATTACATCTACCATCTCATCTTCGGTAGCATCATGAAGATGGACTACTCGAGATTCCAATGCAATCGACTCATCCAGTTCTTTAGAATATGGATATGCACCGCCGGTAACGACATATATTCTTTCAAGTTCGCCAAAAGTCAACGCTACCTCCAATGCTACTTTGGTAAGGTTGCGCACATCTCCTCCTCCGAAGCATATAAAACACGAACGAACACTCGTTCGTATTCTTTTCTGTTTGGCCGCTTCCAGAAATGGTTTGCGGAGGAGTGCATATTCAGGACCCAATGCATAATAAGTCCATGGAGAGGCTTTATAATCTGCCGGAGTGATGCCCACAGCCTGATTAATGATAATATCGGCTTCGTATTTTTTGTCGTGTAAGTCGTCAATACAGATTAGTTGACTTCCCTTTACTTTGACCTGACGATACAACTCTGCGTCGAAGTGATGCCCGTCTATGATGACGATACATTCACTGCTGCACATTTGAACAAATTGTGATTCATCTTCTATTTTGATGAATTGAAATCTATTAGTGCCCGGCAATTGAATGCCAACCGGAATATCATTTTTTGAAACCAAAAATATTTCTGTCTCTGAGCCCATCAATTCAGTTAGTGCCAGACTACGGTACAGGTGTCCCATCCCCATTCGGGCCGAGCCATCAGCGCGTACCACGACACTTTTTTTGCGCAGCTTGTATTTTATCTCAGCAATCGCCCAATCCGTATCATTGTCAATATCCTGAGCATCGACATCTCTCAGGACTAAAACCTTGGAAGTATCCGTGTATAGGCTATCTCCGATGAGATTCGGTTTCAGCCAATACCATTGGCCAGCATCGTGATAGGCAGCAGGCAAGTCCTGGCTCCTTGTTTGACTGTATTCCGGCCAATTCATGGATGCACGCTGGTCCTTATCCACCTTTAAAGACCTGAGTATCGGAAAAGAAAAGGGCGTCACAGGGAATACACTGGCGACATCGCCTTGCAACATGTTCAAGCCTCGCACCAAATCAATGTTTCTAATAAGTGGAGCAGTAGCATAAATACAGCATACTTCTTCGAAGGTACGTCCTGCGGACTTATACTGTTCTAAGACTTCCCGTATAACATCCAAGGTTGTTGCATAGTCATTGCTATTGGTTTCTGACCTGAGAAATGGCACTTCGGCACCATACACTTCACTGATAGCAGCAATCTCTGTGTCATCTGTCGAAACCATCACCGTGTCAAACAAGCCACTTTTAAAAGCAACTTCTATGGAATATGCAATGATAGGCTTGTCATGAAACGCCCTGATATTCTTACGTGGGATGCGCTTGCTTCCTCCACGTGCGGGTATAATGGCTAATCTACTGATAGTATTGTTCTATGGTATTCAGCACAAACGCCTGTTGCTCTTCCGTCAATGTCGGATACATCGGCAAGCTGATACAATGTCGATAATAAGATTCAGCATGTGGCATATCGCCTTCTTTCCAACCAAAGCTCTTGTAATAAGGCATGAGGTGTACCGGAATATAATGAATCTGAGCAAATATATTGTGACTTCTAAGATATTTATACAATCCGTACCTATCCTTCACTTCCACCACATAGAGGTGGTAAGCATGCCCATTCACTACACCCGTCTGGCGAATAACATACTCTTTGTCGGCAAAGAAAGATTCATATCGGGCGGCAATACTTCTTCTACAGACCAATCCTTCATCAGCTCTCTTGAGTTGACTGATTCCCAGCGCACACTGCAAGTCGGTCAATCTATAGTTATATCCCAATTGTTGCAACTCCATGTACCAACCGGGATAGCTTTCATCATCGCTTCCAGCCCACTCTTTATCATTGGTATAGACATCATCACCTTTTGTAATGCCGTGTGACCTAAGCCTATTTAGTTGTTTATACAGTTCTTCATCATTGGTAGTCACCATGCCTCCTTCACCACAGGCAATGTGCTTGACAGGATGAAATGAAAAAATGGCGAGATCGGCGTAATGACCATTACCGCACCATTGTTCCACACCTTTGCTATCCGTAAAAAAGCCGCCCGGTGCGTGACATGCATCTTCTATAATCCAGACGCCATATTCGTCCGCTAACTGTCTGAAAGCCTCCAAATTGACAGCCCTGCCGGCAAAGTCCACCGGTATGATTCCTTTGATGGTCTTGTCCGCATCCTCTTCCAATATTCGGCGTACGGAATCTATGTCCAGCAAATATGTCTCCGGGTCTATATCTCCAAAAACAACCTCTCCTCCACAATATCGCACACAATTGGCAGAGGCTGAAAAAGTGATGGGTGTCGTAATAACCTTATCTCCGGCCTTCACATTCATTGCCATAGCAGCAATATGCAGGGCTGCTGTACCATTTGCCACTGCCACGGCGTATTTGCAACCGATATACGCTGCAAAAGCCCGCTCAAACTCACCAATACGTGGTCCCTGCGTCATGTAGTCAGATTGGAGGGCAGCCACTACAGCCGCTATATCCTCTTCTGTGATGTGCTGACGACCGTAGGGAATAGGTGTATCCATTTAATTTAATATTTTAATCGAAAATGATACCATTTGCTATAACTCTAAAATAGAAATGAAGATTTGCACTCAAGGAAATGTAAGATTCATTAAAAAGATTGATTACAATGCAGAAGCCCGATTTCAGCAATAGAAGTTTTTCAAAACCTTTATTGCAAATGACATCTAACTAAACTATATTTCATTGATTATCAATGCAAAACTATTTATTCTCTTGGGCTCAAATTTGAAATCAAATGGCTAAAAGTTAGCTTCCTATTTCAAAAAGTCAAAATTTTTGCCTATAATATTAATTTGGGTTACATACGTCTTTTCATAATATTTCAGATATTCTCCTGAAGTGACATTTTTCAACCATTCGTCATTAGATAAGTACCAGTCTATCGTCTTTTCCAAACCTTGTTCAAAAGTCACAGATGGGCTCCAACCTAATTCTCTGTTGATCTTATTGGCATCTATTGCATATCTTCGATCGTGTCCGGGCCGGTCTTTAATAAAAGTAATAAGTTCACTGCTTGTGCCGGGTTTTCGACCTAATTTCTCATCCATGATACGACACAATACCTGAATCAGGTCAATATTTTTCCATTCATTAAATCCACCAATGTTATAAGTGTCGCCCTGCTTTCCTTTGTGAAAGATAAGGTCAATGGCGCGTGCATGGTCGAGAACATACAGCCAATCTCGCGTATAGAGGCCATCGCCATATACAGGCAATGGTTTGTTTTCAATGATATTGTGGATAAAGAGGGGGATAAGTTTTTCAGGAAATTGATTCGGGCCATAGTTGTTGGAACAGTTGGAGATGACCACCGGTAAGCCGTATGTATCTCCGTAAGCCCTCACTAAATGATCCGATGCTGCCTTGGATGCGCTATACGGTGAATGCGGGTCGTACCGTGTTTCCTCTGTAAAAAGTCCGGTTTCGCCTAATGCGCCGTACACTTCATCTGTGGAGACGTGATAAAACAAGTGATCTTCATCACTATTACGCCATGACTCTCGAGCTGCCTGAAGTAAATTGGCCGTCCCATTGACATTGGTTTCGATAAAAACAAATGGATCTTCTATCGACCTGTCAACATGGCTTTCCGCAGCCAGATGGATGACATGGCTTATTTTATATTGCTGAAAAATTGAACGGAGACCGGTCAAGTTTCTGATATCGACATTGACAAGGTTATAATTGCTTTCTTGCTCGAGATCACGCACGTTTTCAAGATTCCCGGCATAAGTCAATGCATCTAAATTATAGATATTGTATTCGGGATAATTCTGTACAAACAACCGTGCCACGTGCGATCCGATGAAGCCGGCTCCTCCGGTAATCATAATATTCTTTTTTGACATTTTTATCTTTTGAACATATTAAAGCCTATTATCTACTTCAGCTATGGGTAAGATACTCTTTATATCATAAACCACACTTGGTGACTTAGTCCATTTAGAAATATCTATTGACCTGAACTCATTATGAGCAACTGCAAGAAGAATACCATCATACCTTGCTTCGGTAGGCATTTCATTCAGACAAGACATACCGTATTCCTTCTCAAGTTGTTCAGAAGAAACCCATGGATCGTAAATATCGACATTGATGTGATAATCCCTTAAAATTTTCACAACATTCACCACCTTAGTATTTCTTAAATCAGGGCAATTCTCTTTGAATGCAACTCCCAGAATTAAAACTTTGGAATTTTTTACTTGAATCTCCCTATCTATCATTAATTTAATGAGTTCATGAGCTACGTAATCGCCCATGCTTTCGTTTAAACGTCGGGATGCAAGCATAATCTCAGGATGGTAACCAGCTTCCTGAGCTTTCTGAATGAGATAATAAGGATCTACTCCGATACAATGACCACCTACCAGACCTGGCTTAACATGGATAAAATTCCATTTAGTACCGGCAGCCTCAAGAACCTGAGTTGTATCAATTTTAAGTTTATTAAATATACGCGCCAATTCATTTGCAACCGCAATATTGATATCCCTTTGCACATTTTCAATCACTTTAGCCGCCTCCGCAACCTTGATGGATGAAGCTTTGAATGTTCCAGCTTCTATAATGTCATTGTATAAATTTTGGACGCTTACTGCTACTTCATCTGTTGAACCTGATACAATTTTTTTAATCTTCGTGAGTGTTCTCTCTTTATCACCCGGATTTATCCTTTCAGGTGAATAACCTATAAAAAAGTCTGAATTAAATTTCAAATCCGAAGATTGTTCTAAAATTGGAACACATATTTCCTCTGTCGCTCCTGGATATACAGTAGATTCATAGATAACCGTAGAGCCTTTCTTAATAACTCTTCCGACTGTTTCACTTGCTTTAATAAGTGGTGTAAAATCAGGATAATTGTTCTTATCCACGGGAGTAGGTACGGTAACGATGTAATAATCAAAGTGCATAATATCTTCGGGTTGATTGGAAAATGTCAGACCAATATTTGTTGAAAGTACTGATTTAAGATGATCTGATTCAATTTCTAACGTACGGTCTTCACCATTTCTTAATTCTGCCAATCTCTGTTGATTGACATCAAAACCTACTACTTTATATTTTTTAGCAAATTCCACAGCCAGTGGCAATCCAACATATCCAAGGCCGATAACGGCAATCTTTGTACTCATTCTAATTCTTAATGATTTTATTTAGCTTCAATTAAAAGCCTATTATTTTTTTTATTATTTTTCAGGTGATCATCTTTAAATTTCGGTATTTCTACGGTCGCCCTATGCTTTCGTAGTGAAATCCATTCAGTCGCACATCATTATTGTCAAAGATATTCCTACCATCAAAGATTGCCCGATCTTGGATATGCACTTTCATTTCTTCAAAATCAGGTGACCTAAATTCATTCCATTCTGTCATTATCATCAAGGTATGGCAGCCTTTCAGGACATCATATTGATCAATGCCATAATAAAGTCGGGAGTCATATCGCTTCCTGACATGGTTTATGGCCTCCGGATCAAACACCCGCACCTTGGCGCCGGCCTCTAATAATTTATCTATGACGTAGAGTGCCGGTGCCTCACGAATATCATCTGTATTGGGTTTGAAGGAAAGTCCCCAGATGGCAATAACCTTGTCCTTGAGATCCCCTGAATAATAATGATTCAGTTTTTCAAACAAAATAGTACGCTGCGTTTCATTGATGCTTATGACGGAATCCAATATCTTGAAATCATAGTCATTTTGTTCAGATATATGCGCCAACGCCTTGACATCCTTGGGAAAGCAAGAGCCGCCATATCCGATTCCCGGAAATAAAAAGCGCTTTCCAATACGAGAATCTGATCCCATGCCAAGTCGAACCATATCTACATTAGCGCCCACCCGTTCACATAGATTAGCGATTTCATTCATAAAGGTAATCTTGGTGGCAAGGAAGGAATTGGCTGCATACTTGGTCAACTCTGCAGAGCGCTCGTCCATCATATATATAGGATTGCCCTGCTTGACAAAGGGCTCATACAATCGGTGCATCATCTCACGAGCCTTGTCTGAAGACGTGCCTATGACAACGCGATCAGGCTTCATAAAATCATCTACAGCGACGCCCTCTCTGAGAAATTCGGGATTGGAAACGACATCAAATAAGTCAGGAGAAACATGCTTTGCAATGGCTGCATGAACCAACTCTGCTGTACCCACCGGAACAGTACTCTTATCTACTATAATCTTATAAGAATCGATGAGCTGCCCCAATTGATTGGCTACACCCAAGACATACGATAGGTCGGCTGAACCATCTTCACCTTCGGGTGTAGGAAGGGCCAAAAAAACAATATCAGCAAAGTGTACCGCCTTTGCAAGATCTGTGGTAAACTCTAAGCGTTTTTTCTCTATGGAACGCTGAAACATTACTTCTAAGCCGGGCTCGTAAATGGTGATAATCCCGGCACTAAGCCTGTTGACTTTGTCCTCATCGATATCGACACACATCACATAGTTGCCTGTTTCCGAAAAACACGTGCCGGTAACCAAACCTACATAGCCTGTCCCAATGACGGCAATATTCATATTAAAACTTTATAATTTAGGAAAATAATTTCAAAAAAAAACAAGGCTTCGCCCTCAATAAGTCGCACTTATTGCCTGCTTAATATCATCATATTATATTGTTTATCAGAATATTAGATATACAATATTATATATATAAGTCGATTTATGAAGCAACTGCTTCCAAATGACTTTTGTTAATTTCAATCATCAGGGCTACACCAAAGCTTTCAAAATGAACCATCATTTTACCTTTGGATTTAATCTGACGAATAATCCCCTCCATTCCGAGCAAAGTACCACTATTGATGCGTACCTTTTGTCCTGCTGTAAAGTCAATTTCTGTCGTCGTATAATCTATACCAAGGCCTTCAATTCGCCTCATCAGGATCATTTCAGCCTCTTTCACCGGTTCCATCTGACGGCCTATTCTTACAAAGCCATACACATATTCAGTCTCCAATACACGGACATAATCTTTATAATCAATGTGTACAAACACATAGGTCGAAAATACAGGCAGATTACGTCTTACCATTTTACGAGCATAGCGTCGCACGACGGGGCGCATTGGCGTGTAAGCTTCAATACCTTTAGTGTTGAGCTGAGTCATGACCAGTTTCTCACTCCTAAACTTAACCTTTATGGCATACCATTTTTTATCCAGCATCTCCATCCTTAAGATTATTGTGTGAAGACCATAACAACAAGGGTTCGACACCCTTGACGGTAGTCAAAAAATCAGTATATTCTGACTCATTAAATATGACATACCGTATTTTTCGTTGAATTATATTCTCAGCCTTAGCAATCAATCCGGTCAGATATTCTCGTTCCACTTTACCTATTAAAATCAAATCGATGATCGGGCCATCAATGCCGCGGGCAAAGGTACCGGCGAGATAAACTCGTACCACTTCACCCAACCGTTCAATGACATTATCGATAATCTGATCGATTCCAATGTGCTTGAGCAAAATGTTGTGAATTTCTCTAAATAGTGGATGAGCGGTATTGGCAGAAAAGTATTTTTTATTTCCGTCGATGACTGAATTGAGCAAACCGGCTTTTTCAAACTTATTTAACTCAAGGCGAATAGCATTTGATGATTCTCCCATCTCCGACTCAAGGCCGCGTAGATAAGCCTTTGCGTCCTTGTTGAGAAAGAACTTAAAGAGTAACTTTACTCTTGTCTTCGATGAAATTAACGTGTCTATCATAAAATGAGTAGCAAAATTACTCAATTTTTATATAAACATCCATATATTAACAAAAAAAAAGCAGCTCCGGAGAACTGCTTCTTTTCTTTTTACAATCTGGATTATTTTCCAGCAGCAACTGTATCAGAAAGGCTCTTACCTGGCTTAAATCGAGCAATTTTCTTAGCCGCGATTTTGATTGGCTTACCAGTTTGTGGGTTTCTACCTGTTCTAGCATTTCTTTTAGAAACAGAGAAAGTACCGAAACCAATAAGGGTAACTTTATCACCTTTTTTCAAAGCTGTAGTGATTGCTTTAAGAGTTGCATCTAGTGCGCTACCAGCCTGAGTCTTATTGATTTTAGCTGATTCTGCAATTTTGCTGATCAAATCTCCTTTGTTCATTTTAAAATTGATTTAGTTATTAGTAATTTTTAATGGCGCAAAGATAAATCATTAAATTGTTTTACATAATTTTTTTATCAATTATTTTCGTTTAAATGCCGCATTATACCTAACTTTAAGCAAATATTAACACTTCAAAGCCTTATGAAGCGCAAAACAGGGGGTTTATGCAGCCCCAAACACTTAACATTCGGGCAACATGTAAGATAGGCTTTTTCTATATATGTTTTTCTTTTTAAAAATAATTTTTGTTATTTAAATTATTGTTCTATCTTTGCGCTCCATTAAGTAAAAAATTACATTCTAAAACATAATTTTAATATGGCACATCACAAGTCATCATTGAAAAGAATCAGACAAGATGCTAAGCGTCGCATCCAGAATAGATATTACAAAAAATCTACTCGTACCCTCATTAGAAAACTTAGAGAGCTTACTGACAAGTCGGAAGCTACCAAGATGTTGCCTAAGGTTATTAGCATGGTGGACAAGCTGGCTAAAAACAACAATATTCACAAAAACAAAGCTGCCAACTTAAAAAGCAGCTTAACCAGGCATATAGCTACGATTTAAACAAACGCTTATATAGAGAAAGCCGGATAAGTATTGTATTTATCCGGCTTTTTCTATTATTGCTTTCATTGTCATTTTATTCATCCTTCGATATACCCGCCTAATAGCTTTCCTTATACATATCACTTATCGATTATTTCATCCTGAATTTGATGTACGTGATTTTTTTACCGGCAGCGAGGTGTTGCTGCTCATAAAATGTCAATAGGTGTGTCTCCGGAGTTGGCGTCACCTCTCCATAAAAATCATCTGTACTTTCAATAACCTCGTAATCATTTCTTTCTGCCAATACCTTACAGGTAAATGCATACAATGTAGGGTCATCTGTTTTTAAATGCAGGATAGCCCCGGACTTCAAAATACCGGTATAACGATCCAGAAATGGGTGTGAGGTAAGACGTCGGTTGGATTTAGAATCTCTTAAAAATGGATCGGGAAAAGTTATCCATATTTCCGACACCTCCCCTTGGACAAAAAAAGATTGAATCAACTCTATCCTTGTTCGTAAAAATGCGACATTGGTCAAACCTTCTTCCTGCGCCATTGTCGCTCCTTTCCATATCCTGGCGCCCTTGATATCTATGCCTATATAATTATTTTCCGGATGAACCCGGGCAAGGTGAGTTGTATATTCACCTTTTCCACATGCCAATTCAAGGACTAAGGGTCGCTCTTCTTTGAAAACAAGGGAATTCCAATGGCCTTTGACATCCATTCTTTCTCCTACAGCATCTGTAATATGAGGATCATGAAAGTCAAAGTTTTCGAAAACATTAGGCAATTGGGCTATTTCAGCAAATCGTTGCAATTTATTCTTGTTGGACATATAGACTTTTCGTGTACCTTAAAAGTTAGCGGTTGTTTTGAAGTTATTTCTCCAATATTTGGATTTCAACACGTCGATTATATTGATGTTCTTCTTCCGTACAGTTAACGCCATCTTTACAACGGTTGCGCAACTGGCTTTCTCCCCTTCCTTCAGTCTCCAACCTATCTTCATTGATACCTTTGGCCATCAAATACTTTTTTATCTCTAGTGCTCGATTAAGAGAAAGGGTCAGGTTAAACTTGTTATCACCTCTGGAATCGGTATGTGCAATGATTCTGACTCGCATCTCCGGATATTGATTCATTAAAATCGCCAATTCATTCAGCTCGCGGTCTGTAGCAGGGCGCATGGTTGATTCATTAAAATCAAAATATATATTTTCCAAAATTAGTTTACCTCCTTTTTTTAGTGGCCTTTTGACGATAGACAAGATCAACTTTGAGAAATTAATATTCACATTTAGGTCGCCTGCAAGTGCATTAACAGGCATTCTCACCGTGCTAAATTCATTTTTCTTACCAATTATCATACCCGAACAGCCCTGCGGTATGCACAGGTTGAAATATCCTGCACTATCTGAAGTCGCACTGACCTCCGGCTCACCACAATCATTGACCCATTTTATCTCTGCATTGAACAAATGCTGATTGGTTTCTTGATCGAGCGCAACACCACTCAGAGCGACACATGGCAATGGAATCAACTTTGCTTGAACCTTTTCGCCGCTCGTAAAAGGCATTTCGAATGGAAAATATTTAGTCGTCGTTATTCGCAACATATAGCTTTCTCCCATTGTCAATGAAGTCTTCCAAACTCCATTCTTATCCGTCTCTCCATGTTGTAAAGGACTTCCTGCAACTGTTGTAATAATACAAGGAATCCCTTGCAGTCTCTGCATCTTTGAGTTGTCCATTACAATGATTTCCTGCTCGGCTATTACCGGTTTTGCCATAGGTAAAGCTTTGAGCAAATATATATCATCCTGACCTTTTCCTCCGGCACGTGATGACGAGAAAAAGGCATAGCGATTGCCCGGCTCGACCACCAATCCCATATCATCTGCGGTACTATTTACCGGTTGTGATAAATGCATACTATTGACAACGTGAGTACCATCCATTTGAGCAATATAGATATCATAACCACCCAATCCGGTAGAACGATTGGCACTAAAAGCCAATAAACCATCTGACAATAATGTTGAAAATAATTCATTCCCATCTGTATTCACCTCTGATCCAAGGTTGATCGGCGATGTCCAATTGCCACCTACTTGTTCCATACAATATAAGTCATAGCCACCATAGCCGCCATACATATTGGAAGAAAAATACAATCTATCTCCGGTTGAATTTAGTGCCGGATGGCAATAATTGACATTCTCGGCAGGCTGAAGCAACTCAATCGGCTCTGTCCATTGACCATTCACTTTTTCGGAATAAAAGATACTCAGGTTCAAGCGAACCTTCCCATCGGCCTCCTGAACCTTTATGTTTCGAGTAAAATAAACCTTATTTCCATCTTTGCTGAAACAAAGCGGACCTTCATTATAATCAGAACGGAAGGCATCGAATGGCCTTTCTTCATTCAAACTTCCATCTTTGCCTATGCCCGAAATAAATAATTTGAAATACTTCTTTGCCTCGGCACGCGACATACCTGATATACGTCTTCCATTAGCAAGGTAAACAATAGAAGAATCAAAAATGGCGGGCGAAAACTCCAGTTCAGCTGTATTAATTTTTGATTGATTGATGACCTCATAACGACTCAACTGCCCATTCATAATATCAGTCAACACATCAGACACCTGAGCCTGAGACGAATTAATCTGAAATAACGCAAATACCAATCCTAAGAATAGGGTCAATACGCTGTATTTACAATGTTTTTTATACATAATAAACTTTAAAAGAACCTGGGATTTTGCACTTCTACATTATCAACTACCGGCAATGTGTAGCGCAAAAATGCCTCTACGCTACCTTTGCTATACTTGCCCAATGACCCCAACTGTATATCGTATGCCAATCCAAGAAATAATGGTTCGACCACTTTGAATCCAAATAATACATCAATCGATTCCCCCAATGCGCTATGGATACCGCCGGATCGGTATGATACACCGGCATTGAATTTTTTTGCAAAATCCAACATTATATTGGCGTCAACGCTAATAGGGCTATTTTGTGCAAATTTTAAATTCACCTGAGGTGTCACGAAAAAATCTTCGGATGCCTCAATAGAATAACCCGACATAACATAAAGGTGTGTTACTTCCCTCGACACCAACAAGTCATTTTTAAAATCCATCTTTGACCTCAATATCCGAGGTACAGCCAATCCCACATAAAACTGCTGGTCAGAATAATACACACCAAGGCCTACATTGGGCGCTATAGCTTGAGTATTCTCCACAATCAATGCATTATCGGAAGCAAGATTCTGGTCTGCTTTCAGAGAAGGATTGCTGTAATTGACTCCATAATACCGAAGGCTCGCCTCCATACCACCACTAATATAGCCATTACCCAATGGAATTCGGTATGCATACATACCACTCAGTGTCCACATCTCTGATATGCCTATGGTACTTCGTATTAGATTGGCACCCACTCCCACGCGATTGCTAAAGAATGGAAGATTGGCCGAAAGTGCTTGTGTTACCGGCGCCCCTTCAAACCCCATCCACTGATTGCGATACAGTGCACCAAAAGTCGCAGAAGGCAATGAACCGGCAAAAGCAGGATTAATAGCCAGTTTGTTATACATAAATTGACTATACTGCCTCTCTTGTTGTGCCATCATTGAATATGTACAAAAGTGCAACAACAACAACAACATCATCATCCAATCTCTCAAGTACAGCCCTTTATGTAAAGTAACTCCGGCTGCTTTGTGCGACTTAAATCCACTATTTTTACTCCTGTATGTCACCATTTCAGCCTCCCGGGATATCGGCATGATTGGACTATCTATATTTTTAGAAAACATTGCTTTCATGATACTTGCCTTTACCTTTTGATGATTAAAAATCCTTTCTGAACGGGGCTATGATCTCCCATATCAAAAACGTAGAAATAAGTCCCCGAAGGCAGATCCGACCCCTTGTACTTTCCATCCCAATCATTGATATATGGCGAAGCCTGATACACCTGACTACCCCATTCATTGAAAATGGTGATGGACGACCTATTGACTGCCTGCTGTTCAAGACAAGCAATTCTCAGGAAATCATTGACTCCATCTCTATTTGGCGTGATAATATTGGGAACCACACAATCATTTTTACTGTCAATATCGATAACCACTTCAGCCTTAGAACACAAGTCCGGACATCCTTCTACACATATTTCATACGTAAACTTATCATAATCACTCACAACAGAAGGCGAATAATGCACTGAAACGCCATTCAGAATTTCCACACTGCCAAATTTAGGTTCTCCTGTTATTTTCAAATGAATAGGTGTATTATATGTATCATTTGACAGAATATCCATTTGTATATTGGAACCTGACAAGAATCGATATACATCATTCTGGGCATTCAAATCGCCGGGCACCCATACCACCATGGTATCACGGGAAAAGCTAAAGCAATTATTATAATCAAGGCTCCATACAAATTCATTCTTACCCTTCTTTAACGACTTTACAATGGTATTCGGATTGGATGGATCGACCACTACAACATCCGGATTAAGCGATGTCCACGTTCCTTTTGAGAAAAGGGGAGTCTTTGCCGAAAGGGCCACTTCATCGCCCAAGCATACATAGGCTATATCGCCCGTCTGAGCAACTTCTTCCGGTGGATAATTCAACTTGATAGCTGCCGGAATACCGGGTACTGAAGGGCATGTGTTCAGCGTTGCAATGGCATAGAAATTATTTATTCCGTCATTGAGCAGGCTAAAATTGGTTACATTGGCACAAAGACCATTCGTTGGTCCGGCTACCGGAGTTGTCACTGCCGTATTATAAAAAGTATAGCTCGCATTGGGTGTCGCTGACGATGATGTCACACACAGTGTCAGGA
>CAKUWM010000025.1 GCA_934699305.1 uncultured Saprospiraceae bacterium
GATTTTGTCTAAAGAATTAAACTGCATTAACCGATCAGAGGATTATGACCCCTGTGGGAAATGTGAATTTTGTGTATCATTTGACGAAAGTGCCTCATTTTCTATTTTTGAACTTGATGCAGCATCCAATAACAGTGTCGATCACATCAGAAGTTTGGTCGAACAGGTAAGAATACCACCTTTGTCGGGCAAGTATAAGGTTTTTATCATTGACGAAGTTCACATGTTGACTACCTCTGCTTTCAATGCATTTTTAAAGACACTGGAAGAGCCGCCTTCTTATGCGGTATTTATATTGGCTACTACAGAACGGCATAAAATATTGCCTACTATTTTGTCAAGATGTCAGATTTTTGATTTTCGGCGAATACAAGTATTTGATATCGTAAAACAATTGAATTTGGTTGCTTCCCAAGAAGGAATCAAAGTAGAAGAACAGGCTTTGCACTTGATAGCCACAAAAGCCGATGGCGCTATGAGGGATGCCCTGTCTATCTTTGATAGAATTGCCGGTGCAACCAATAATAACATCACTTATCAGGCTGTAACAGACAATCTCAACCTCCTTGACTATACCAATTACTTCAAAGTGGTAGATCAATTGTTGACTGAAGATCTCGCTGCTATGATGCTTATCATAGATGACATTATGAAGAGGGGATTTGATCCTGAAGTTTTTCTCAGTGGATTGATGGAACATTTCAGACAAATATTGGTCAGTAAGGATAGTTCAACTATTAAATTAATCGAAAATACTGAAAGTGTAAGAGAAAGGTATGCCCAACAAGCGACATTGCTTTCATTAGACTATATCCTGTCCGCACTCCAACTGTGTAATGAATGTGATATTAATTTTCGAACAGCGAAGAACAAAAGGTTATTATTGGAAATGACGATGATCAAGATGGTTTATTTACCATTTTTATTAGATCAATCAGATTCCGCAGAAAGTAAAAAAAAAATCCCTGAACCATCTATAAAAAAGACGATTACACCTCAGTTCACGGAGTTAGTTGTTGAGAAAGAGGAAAAGTTGCCGACGGAAGTAATCCAACCCATGCTGAAGGTGGAAAAAGCTGAAGCACAAGAATCAGATGTCGTTGTGTTAAAATCTTCAATCGTCGCAGAAGCCAATATTATTGAAAAGATTGGTAAGTCGAAAGCTGTATTGAGTAAGCTAACTTCATTCGAAAAAGAGGCAATGATCAAAATAGCTGAAAACTCCAATCAAAATGAAAATGTAAAACTGGAAGATGTACTGGAGCTGATTGCAGAATATAAGCAGAAAGCTTCTCCCACAATCAGTTTGATCCTTGCAGAGAGAAAAATTAATAGTATTCAAGATAATGTAATCCAATATACAGTTGCTTCTAATTACGAGCGTGAGAGCCTGCTGAGTGAAAATTCTTTACTGGAATTTTTGAGACACAATTTAAAAAATCATAATATTACATTAGGCTTTGAAGTCGATTCATCCCTGATGGGCGAAGGGGAAAAGAAACAAATTTCTAAGGAAGAAAAAGTAAACATACTAATAAGTAAAAACCCACTCATTACCCAGTTTATAAAGAAGTTGGATTTAAAAATAGACGAATAGACGGCTCTCGCTAAGCACTTATTCAAATTAGGAGATTTGTCAAATGTGAAATTTGGGTTAAAGCTTAATAACTGGTCTTACCCCTCAAAACATATTCCAGAAACAAAAAAAGATAAATTTAATTTTGAAATTTTAGATGCGTCTAAATTATTTAAAACAGTAAATTGTTAAGACGATTATATATTTATTATATTCTTAATATGTAACATTATTAATATTTAAAAAATTGTATAATAACAAATAATACATATTAATACATATAATTTATACTTTTTTATGAACGGGTCAATTCTTAATAAGGATAGTTTTGTCTGAAATTTTGGGTTGCTCCATAATGGGATTTAGATTTTATTCCGACATAGAAGGAGAAAACGCACGTTATAGTATATTCTCAACAAGGTTATCCGAAGAATATTTGTCATATTTGCAAATAATATCAATGGATTAATTAATACTAACAATTATAATTTATATCTAAAAGTCATGTCTGATTTTTCATTTATTACCAATGCTCACCCCAATGTGATTGACTCTTTGTATCGAGATTATTTGCGAGATCCGGAGTCGGTCGAAAAGGAATGGAGATCCTTTTTCGCAGGTTTCGACTATTCTGTGAAATATGATGGAATCGCGTCAGGTAATGGAACTGCCACCAATGAAGACATATCCAAGGAAATTGGTGTTTCCAATCTTATCAATGCATTCCGCCACAGAGGTCACCTTCTATCTACAACCAACCCTATCCGAGGGCGAAAGAACCGCGCACCTCATCTCGACCTGAAAGATTATAATCTGAGTGATGCCGACATGGGAGTCAGCTTTCAGGCAGGCAATGTATTGGGTCTGAATAACGCTACCTTGGGTGAGATTATTGAACATTTAAAGAAGGTTTATTGTAGCAATATCGGCTTTGAGTTTGCTCACATCGAAAACTGGGAAAAGCGCAATTGGCTACAAAATAAAATTGAGAACCGTACCGCAAAAGAAGATTACGGCATTGCCAAAGAGCGCAAACATAAGATCTTGGAGAAGCTCAATGAGGCTGTTATGTTTGAAGAGTTTCTACACACCAAATTTATCGGGCAGAAGCGATTTTCATTAGAAGGTGGGGAGACTACTATTGCCGCACTTGATGCCATGGTCGATTATGGTGCTGATAGGGGCGTAGAAGAAGTCATTATCGGTATGGCACATCGTGGGAGGCTCAATGTTTTAGCCAATATAATGGGCAAAACGTATGAACAAATATTTACGGAGTTTGAAGGCATTGCGATCCCTGATCAGAGCTTCGGTGATGGTGATGTGAAGTATCACCTGGGTTATTCAAGTCAAGTCAAGACCTTATCTGGTAAGGAAGTGTATCTTAAGCTTGTCCCCAATCCATCTCACTTAGAGGCTGTTGATCCTGTAGTTGAAGGATTTGCCAGAGCTAAGGCTGATATCATGTACAAAAGCAACTATGATAAGATCCTTCCTATATTAATTCACGGTGATGCTGCTGCAGCAGGCCAAGGTATTGTTTATGAAGTCGTGCAAATGAGCCAACTGGAAGGTTATCTGACGGGAGGTACTATGCACTTTGTCATCAATAACCAAATCGGATTTACGACAGACTTTGAAGATGGTCGCTCATCAACTTATTGTACAGCATCCGCATCATTGGTTCAGGCTCCTGTATTTCATGTCAATGGCGATGATCCTGAAGTAGTCGTATTTGCAGTAGAACTTGCCATAGAATACCGACAAATGTTCAATTGTGACGTCTATATCGACATGGTATGTTACCGCAAACACGGACATAATGAAGGGGATGACCCCAAATTTACACAACCCCAAATGTATGATATCATTGCAAAGCACCCTAATCCGAGAGAAATATATTTAAAACAATTGTTTAGTCGCGGAGATATTGGCAAGGATGAAGCGGACAAATTAGAAAAAGCATATTGGTCTAATTTACAGGCAAGATTAGATGATGTCAAGCAAAAACCACTTCCTTACACATATCAGGAGCCCGAGCTTGCGTGGAAAGCATTGCGCAAGACCTTTGATCCGGCTGATTTTAAAGTTTCACCCAAAACCGGAATAAAAAAGGAAACCGTCCAAAAGATTGTAGATCATCTGCAACATCTTCCACAAGGCTTTACTCCACTTAGTAAGGTCAATCGACTCCTCAAAGGTAAAGAGGAAATGGTAAAGAATGGTATCCTGGATTGGGCAATGGCGGAGTTGACTGCCTATGGCTCTATATTGTTGGAAGGGAAGGATGTACGCATGAGTGGACAGGATGTACGCCGTGGAACATTTTCTCACCGCCATGCAACCTTTAGAGATGCCAATACATTTGAAACTTATAACCGCCTGACAGGTCTGTCTGATGATCAGGGTAGATTTTTTATTTACAACTCTCTCTTATCAGAATTTGCGGTATTGGGCTTTGAATATGGCTACTCTATGGCCAATCCTAATAGTCTTGTACTGTGGGAAGCACAGTTTGGAGACTTTGCAAATGGTGCACAGACCATTATGGATCAATTTATAACATCAGGAGAGACTAAATGGCAGCGTATGAGCGGCCTGGTTCTATTGTTACCACACGGTTATGAAGGTCAAGGTCCGGAACATAGTAGCGCAAGATTAGAACGGTTTCTTAGTATGTGTGCCGACTATAATGTGACGGTAGCCAATATTACGACACCAGCCAACTTCTTCCACGTGCTTCGCCGACAATTGGCAAGACCATTCAGGAAGCCTTTGATAGTCATGTCTCCTAAGTCATTGTTGAGGCATCCGGAATGCGTATCTCCGATATCCGACTTTGCTACCGGAACTGCATTTAAAGAAGTATTTGACGAAGTCGAACTTAAGACTAAAGCCGACAAAGTGAATAAGGTGATATTGTGTACAGGTAAAATTTATTACGACCTACTCGATTATCGTAGAAATAATAAGATTACCGATAAGGCAATTGTTCGTATCGAGCAAATATATCCATATCCACAGGATCAGGTTGATGCTGTATTTGCCAAGTACAAAAATGCTGAATACAAATGGGTACAGGAAGAACCGGCTAATATGGGGGCTATGCCTTTTGTGAAAAATTTGTTGCCGGATGGTGTTGAAATGATTTCTCGAAAAGCCAGCTCTTCTACTGCAACAGGATTTAAAAAGACGCACGACAAGCAACAAGCCGACTTGATGATTAAGGCTTTCGAATAAAACGATTAATAATCCAACCGGAATCAAAATTATCTTTCCAGCTGGATTTAACTCAAATTCCCCTTAAAAGTTAAGTATTGTCTTTAAGGGGAATTTGAGTTAAAACACCTGTCTGTAATAAGTAAAAATAGAAACTTTTTTAAAATATATTTAATAAAACAATATATATATAATTATATATCAGGTTATTATATTTTAATAAATTTCCCTATTTCAATTTTATTTCCCTGATTCAGTTTTACGAAATATATACCTGTATGCAATGTGGACACATCAATGTGGGTAAATTCCGCATTGGACAGACAAGAAATTACCTTTTTCCCATGCAAGTCATAGATTTCAATGATACTTGAATGGGTATTATTTCTTTGTAACATAATGGATGAAGTGGCTGGATTGGGGAACATTTGAAGGTTTGATGTGGAGGCTTTAACTGTGCTGCTCGTTTGATATTTCAATGCTTCCTGTACGGCGCGCAAAGAGTTAATGCGTCCATATCCGTATATCGGGTTGGGGACGGCGAGCCCGGATAAGCCACTACAATCCTGGTCAAATGTCTTTGGGTCTGCAGTACGTTTGATGATTTCCTGAATGGTATCTACTTGCCCTGCCAACTTGGGATTGGCTCCTACCATAAGCGCTACAAGTCCTGCTACATGAGGTCCGGCCATACTCGTACCGGAGAAGTAACTATATCCGTGATTTAGAACAGAAGAATATACTCCGACGCCGGGAGCGGAAATATCGGGCTTCATCCGCATCGAACTATCAGCGCTGACGGCACCCCGACTGCTAAAGCCTGCTATTGTATCCACTTGGTTGGTTGCGCCTACAACAAATGCTTCTTCCAGCATACCAGGCACAAAGGCTATTGTTTCACATCTAGGACCCGAATTGCCGGCTGAAGCGACAACCACAATTCCGGCAGCTTTTAAGTTGGCGACAGATACCTGCATGAGATTCCAGTTGTCTATATTGCATCCTTCTTCTTCAGAGCAATACCAGCTATTATTGATGACATCGGGCGCTTTTTCAGGGTCAGGGTTGACGTCATTGCTGTCGGTCGGCGCAAGGTACCAGTCGAGGGCTTCGAGATAGGATAGGAGGCTTCCATTGCCACGCTCCATATTGCGCGTCGCTATCCATTGGGCATCAGGAGCCATACCTATTATATTGTCCTGAGCGATAGACCCAACCATAGTGCCCATGGTATGTGTGCCGTGGCTATGGTCATCGCAGGGTGTTTTAATACTGAGTCCGCAAGGGTTGCTTTGATTGGGGTCGCTCAATGGGCTGTTTTCGTGGATGGCATCGTGCCAGTTGTAGCTGTGATCAGGTGTGCCGGAGCTTAAACCACGATATCTCTGTTGGATGGCCGGGTGTGTCCAATCAAAACCCGTGTCATTGCCTCCCACAACGGCACCTTGACCCCTGTATCCCATTTCTTGAACGATATTGGTTTCGGTCATCATCAAGCCCCAAGTATAATCTATCCGTTGATTACTGGAAATTATGTCGGCTTCGTCTTTGAATCCACGGAATGAATAATTGGCTAAGATAGCCTTTATTTCAGGTAAAGTTTGTAGTTTATACAGGACATAAGCAGGACAATTCAGGACGTTGATGGTGGAAGAAAGGATGTTGATACGATATTTGACCTGATTTTGTTTGAGAAACTGTGTTGTGGCTTCCGTTTTTCCTTTAAGATGATTAGTCAGGAGACTAAATGCTAAATTTCCTTTTTCAGCCTTGGTTAGGTTGGTATTTATTTTATTTTTTAAAAGCAATGGTTCAAAAACAAGAACGCATGAAGCGCTGCCTTTTTCTGTCAGGGCTGTGTTGACGGCGTTTTCCACGTAAGTCTGGGCTTTTAAGTTGCCAAAAGTGGAAAGAAAAGTGCATGTTACAATGGAGAAATAGTAAAAAAACTTCATCTAAATAGGATTTATCTTCAAAGGTAATTACAATTTACAAAAATATCTATAGCTTTGGTATATGAATTATCTTTCAGAAGCTTTTAATTTTTTGTCGAATAAGGATCCAAGATGGGAAATTATTATCAGGAAATGCCCGCCCCTTGAGTTTGAGCTACCTATGGAGCCGTATCTGGATCTCACTTCTTCGATTGCTTCTCAACAGTTGAGTACCCATGTCGCAAAGGTGATATGGAAAAGGTTTTTGGATTTATTTGATGGGGTTTATCCTGAGCCTCAACAAGTGTTGGATATGGAAGACAGCCAGTTGAGGGCAATAGGATTTTCCAATGCCAAGGTCCAATATGTCAAGAATATTGCACAATATTTCGCAGAGAAGCCGCATAGTTTGAGTGATTTGTTAAAAAAAACGGACGAAGAGTTGCTTCAAGAGTTGACTTCCATCAAAGGCGTAGGCGAATGGACGGTACAGATGCTCCAGATATTTAGTTTGCATCGTCCGGATATTTGGCCTGTAAAGGATCTGGGCGTACAACAAGGTTTTGCGACGATGTACCATCTTGAAAAGCCGGTCAAAGAACTGATTGTTGAAATGAAGGCAGAGGCGATAAAGTGGCAGCCATATCGAAGTGCAGCCGCATTATTACTATGGAAGTGGAAGGAAGGAGGCTATCCGGAGAAAGAATTGATACACGCAATGAAAAAAGGAAGAAAAAGAAAATGAATTTAACCAGTTCTCACAATATATTTGTTCAGGAAAGGCCGGTAGAGAGAATTATCGGGCGCTATGACGAAGGCGTGAAAGGTCCTTTGGTCATCTGTATTGGAGGTCTCCATGGTAACGAGAAAGCCGGTATAACAGCCATTGACCTCATGCTCAAGATGCTCGAGGTAGAGCACATCACCAATGTTGGCTTTGAGTTCAAAGGGCGATTTATGGGTGTGACGGGACACCTTGCCGCTGTGAGGCAGAATCAGCGCTTTTTGGAAAAAGATCTAAATAGGTTATGGTCCCGCGAGAAAATCAATCACTTAAGCCAACAAGAAAGAGAGACACTATCGGCTGAAGACTTGGAATTATATGACTTAGAGGCACTCATCACACATGAGATTAGGACGTACGAGCCGGAACGGACTATCATATTGGACCTACATACAACTTCGGCTGATGGGGGTATATATACGATAGTTCCGGATCATCCATTGGCGATAGAGTTTGCATTGGGCATCAAAGCGCCCGTGGTGCTGGGCTTTCTGGAAGGGTTACAAGGTACGACATTGCATTACTTTACAAGCGAGAACTTCCCCGGAGAGACCACAAGCATTTGTTTTGAAGCCGGGCAGCATGAAGATCCTGCATCGGTCAATAGGGCTATTGCAGCCATAACCAATTGTCTTCGATATGCCGGGTGCGTTGAGGAACGGCATATTGAAGGTAGGCATATAGAAGTACTGAAGGAATATTCAGAGCATTTGCCTCCTTTGACCCGTTTGTCATATCGTTATGCTATCCAGCCGGGGGAAGATTTTAAGATGTTACCGGGATTTCATAATTTTCAACAGGTGACAAAAGGGCAGCACTTAGCCGACAATCGTTTTGGGCAGATTGAGTCACCCATGGATGGCTTTATCTTGATGCCGCTTTATCAAAGTAAGGGTGAAGATGGTTTTTTTATTGTGGAAAGAGCCTCACTGTATAAGGAAAACGAATTTTAATTGGATTTTTGACAAGTGTATAAAAGTTGGTTAAAATCAGAGGAATATCAAAAGATAAATTAAAAGTATTGGCATTTAAATGCAAAGAAAATGGCGTGAGTACATTCGGAAGAAAATAATAGTAAAAAAGGTTTAATTTTATCCCATATTCCGCATCAGACAAAGCGGGATTGCCCTTATAATCAGCCTTATATGGTTGTTCAAAACCTTTACTGCTGAATTTGGGTATATGTTTCAATAATAGCATTTTTCAATTTGGCGTATTCGTGATAGAAAAAATAGTGAACAAAATAAATCGATTCAACTCTTTTCATAAATTTGGATTAAGCCTAATTATTACGGTTGTTTTTGTATTAATCTTTCCAATAATAAATCTGAATGGATTGACACTATTAATTTTTTATTGGGATATATTTTGCATTTCTTTACTTTCATTGTTTTGGATAACTTTTTATAAAACACCGCCCAAGCTGATAAGAAAAGAGGCCCAAATAATGGATCCCAAAAATATTATTGTTTTCATCACAGTCATAGTAGCCTCTGCATTAAGCTTTCTCAGTGTCATTTTACTATTCATCAATCATGTAAAGCCTTTGTATGAATTTCGTCTTATAGTTATTGTCGCAAGTCTGGCTTTATCATGGATGATATTACATACGATTTTTACAGTTCGATATGCACATCTTTATTATTCAGATCATAGTAGTGAAGAGGGAAGATTCTCCGGAGGGCTTGAATTTCCAAGTGAGAAAGAACCGGATTTCATAGATTTTGCTTATTTTTCTTTCACGCTCGGCATGACTTTTCAAGTGTCTGATGTAGAAATATCGAGTAGAAAAATACGACGAATAGTTCTTCTGCACTCTTTGCTTTCATTCGGATTTAATGCCACCATTGTTGCCATGACGGTCAATATTATTGCGGGACTATCCTGATACTTTTGGATTATATTGAAATCATTTCAAAGACCAAGAAAAATTCAAAATGATTTAAAAGGATGTTTGTATTATGACTACGGTGTATTGTTATACAATCGTAATTCCGTTGATACTTTTATACGAAAATGATTTTTAAAATAGGCCGAAAATTAGAAATGTTCCCGAAAAGCCGGGATTTCTTCAAAAGCAAAATGATCCTGATAGCTATTGAGATGATAGCCGTTTAGGATAATATAATTGGACTTTTACAAATATCCAATCAGTATTATTTATCAAAAGAAAAATCCCGCTGTAAATGAAACTGACTTGAAATACATGGGGCCATTAGGCGATGGACGACATAGTGAGCCGTCATAGTCTATGTTGAGACTGATACACTTGAGGATAAGCCCGAAATTGACGGTCCAGCCGCCTGTGACGAAGTAGGATTTTTCGATGTCGTTCATGGTCACATCAATACCGTCCGGACTATATAAACCGTAAAAGCCAACAGACCCACTCAGCCTTACATTGCCGATGTCTAATAAGTTGACGCCAAGTCTGATGGGTAACTTAAATGCAAAGTCATAGGTGCTATCAGGTCTGGAAAGCACGTTTCTGAAGCTTTCTTTCAACTCACCATATTTTCTCGGAAAAGTCATAAAGTGAATCCCGGGATGTATAAGTAATTTACCCTCATAGAATAAACCGTCAAAACCGATGGTATTGCCCGCACTTCCGTTGTGAATAAGCATGGCACTGTTGTTTTTATGGAAAATTGTCGAAGCTATTCCTGCACGGAATACTACGCCATCTTTGTTTTGCGCCATTAATGGTAAAGTAAAAAATACTAAAATCGATATGTAAAAGAACCTCCCCAAGAAATGCATAATACTATAAAATAATGGTGAACAATCTAAAAGGACTGCCTTTGGGAGCTTCAAATAATGAATTACTTACAAAGATAATACATATTATTATTTATCATAATATTTTTCAAAAAAATCCAAAAAAATTATCAGGATATAGTTTATTTATAGTTGCATTCAAATCCGGCAGTTTTCAAATCTTCCCAATAAGTAGGGTAGGACTTGGATACTACAGAAGGATCGTGGATGATTACCCGTTGACACTTTAATGCAAGTGGTGCCAATGCCATCGCCATGCGGTGGTCATCATAGGTATCAAATTCGACTTCGTCAGGGAATGTTAGTCCTGAGGCGTCTAAGTAATAGTGATTGTTGCGGTTTTCTATTTTGATTCCTATTTTTTGTAATTCTTGTGATAGGGCATTTAAACGATTCGTTTCTTTGATTTTTAATGTCTCTACACCAGTAAATACAACATTCTTGCCCAAGGCAGCTGCACAGACCAATATGGTTTGTGCCAGGTCCGGACAATCAGCAAAGTCAAACTGTAATTCCTCATTTACTGTAATCTTATTTTTTTTTAGAAATATGCCTTGAGGTGTATATTGAGATACTATTCCAAGTGAATTCACCATATCAATAATCTTCCTGTCTCCTTGTTTGCTAAGCTCTTTTAGTCCAATAAGTTCTATTTCAGCATCTTCTGCTAAGGCTGCTATGGAAAACCAATATGACGCCGAACTCCAGTCGGCTTCGATATTTAGAATACCGGATTTATAGTGTTGTCGGGCAATGGAAATGAGGTTGTTGTTTTTTTTAATAATAATGCCGGCTTCTTCCATCATAGAAAGAGTCATTTCGAAATAGGGTGTTGATGCAAGATTGGGACTTATAGTAAGTTTCAATCCATTTTCCATAGTCGGCGCAATCATGAGTAAAGCTGAAACAAACTGGCTGCTCATACTTCCATCAATGTATATGGGTGTATCGGGACCTAAGTTTTTTCCATTAATATGTAATGGAGGGAAACCCGCATCTTCAAGATAATCAATATTGGCTCCGGCTTGTTGCAAAGCATCTACTAAAGGTTTAATGGGGCGATGTTTCATTCGTTCACTCCCGGTTAATATGTATTTGCCGGGTGTTACAGCAAGATACGCTGTGAGAAAGCGCATGGCAGTGCCGGCGTGCCCTATATCTATTACCTGCAAATTGTCATCGACATGATTATTGCGAAGAATAGCCTCCAGTATAGTGGTATCATCGGCATTTGAAAGATTTTTAATATGAATCTGTCCTTTGCTCAAAGCACGGATTATCAATGCTCGGTTACTTTCACTCTTTGAGCCAAATATGCGTATTGAGCCGTGAATTTGTCCGGTCGGATGCGACAAAGTTATGTAGGCATGATTATTCATTACAGCCTTTCAGGTAATAGTAAATTAGAGATCTTTCGGTTATTATGTGGAGTATCAGGATTATATTTTTACAATTTTATTCAAATAATTTTCCCCATTTTGTGTTAAAACCATTACCTGATAAAGACCCGGAGTCAACCTTTCCATTTTACATACAATTCGATTGTTTTCCACTTGATAGGGCAGGTGAAATGCCCTACCTGCTGTATTGAAAGCTACAACGCCGGAAACATCTTTATTGCCAATTTCTATATGTAAATAATTGTCAACCGGATTGGGATATGCTGAATGGCTAAGCTCAATACCATTTTTAGTGTTGGTGGCAGGAATGCATTCATCTTCAAATACGGCCTGACATCCGGTCTCTGTGTTGGTTATAGTAACTGAGAAAGTGCCTGCCGGAAGGAGAGAAGCGATCTTGGAAGTTCCTCCATTAGACCATTGGTACGTCAAAGGGAAGGATTCGTCTTCGGGCGTGACAACAGAAACACAGGTGCTGTCGATGGATGTAGTTTCCAAAGACGCTTTGATCTCGTCATTTGTTTTAAAGTTAAAACTCAGGGTCAAGTCGCAATATCTGGCTGAGGTATCGTGTAATATCAGTGTCAATGGCGTGTTTGCTTTGTCGAAGGTGAAAGTTATTGAGTTGGCATTTTCATCTACTATGCTTGTTTTATTTTCATCATAAAGAACGATTGTCTTGTCATCGAAATATTGATTTTTGGAGATGGTAACCTGATGATTTCGGGCTTCCCCAAAGCAAGGTAATTTTTCTTGTGTCTCGACCTGAATTTTTGACTTTAGGTCTATGGTAATATTGTCTTGAGCGCTAAATCCATCCGCATTATAGCCTGTTAAAGTGAAAATCACTTGACTTCCCGGATAGGATTCGGGAATAATGACGGTTGGGTTGGCTTCGGTACTCGAAAACCCATTGCTGCCAGTCCATTGATACGTTACTCCTCCTTGTCCGGAGAGTTGAAATTCAGTTTCTCTGCATACGGATGAGACACTGGCAGAAGCAGTGATGGTGGGTGTTTCAGAGATTACTACCCGGGCTAAGCCCAGCCAATCTTGTCTTGAGCCCAATAATAGGGCTTTGCCGGACGAATATAGTTTCATCTTGAGACCATAAGCAAGGCTGGCGCCAAATTGGATAATTACTTTGCCGTCTGTGCCAAAGCCGGGAACTAAAACGCCATCTTTGTCTAATTGCGCCAAAAAGAAAGATTGGTTGATGTCCCCAAAAGCATAGATTCTGCTTCCATAGAACTGGACATCAGCAATGGTATTGTATTTGCCGTTATATCTTACGACAGATTTGCCATTTTCACCAAATGAGGTGTCTTGTTCACCCGATGGTTTAAGTTTTTGGATGATGAGAGATCGTTGTTCTATGAGCTCGTTACCGGAAAAGAGAATGGATCCGTCTGTCAATGGAAGAATGTGTGAAATAATCTGTGTGAGGTATAAGTTGGCAGTTGAGGTAAAGGCATCTAAGTAATCTCCCGACTTAGAAATCTTTACTATTCGACTTGCTGCGGTAGTCAGATATAAATTGTCATTAGCATCAACGGCAGCAACTATCTTGAAAGAGCCAACAACAGGAATGGTGTAAGTGCCATTGTTGGCAAATATGAGATCCCAACTACCATCAGATTTTAGTTTGCGAATGATAAGTTGATCTCCACTACGCATGATAACAAAGAAGTGGCCATTGCTGAGCCTTTCCATAGCATATACGATGTCTTTACCGCCCAAATTTTGAATAATCTCTCCTCCTTGTCCAAAGTTGATATCTATGTTGCCATCGCTATCAAACTTTTTTATGAAAATATCTTCATTTCTGCTTCCGGCAACCAGAAACTTATCGGATTGGTTGCCGCCAAAGGTAATAGCACATTTTAGGTTAAAGTTAGCAGCTACATTGTCTAATGGGCACAATACTTGTTTATCTGCTATATCGTTCTTAAATTTTAAAACCGGTAGCCATACACCATTCTGATTATTTTCGATGATGTCTCCTACGAGCATAAATGCATTGTCACTTTGTTCAATCAGGCTCAAGCCTCTGTCGTAGTATAAGTATGGATTAAAATCCGGATAATTTTGCTTTCCATCATTGGCATAACTACTGTCTAAATAGCCATATTGAGCCATCAGTGCATTGGAAAGGAGTAATAAGAAAACGAAAGTAAGCAATTGTCTCATATTGCAAAAAGTTATAATATTAAAAATAGCAGGTTTAACCTGATTATTGTGATTATGGGATGATGTAATAAGGTTGGTCTTGCAAATATATGATAAATAGTTTATATTGATAAAATATTTTGTATGAATAGTTAAAAGAAAATATCGTACTATTTTTTTTCATGCAGGTAAGATGAAAAGGAGTTAGTGGAACAGAAAGATAAGGTATAAATTAAGAATGCAAAAGAATGGATTATATTGAATTTCGATTACCTTTGTAAAATATCAAATTATGATATGAATAAGTCTGATTTACCGAAAATTCCATATATAGAGCGAGATATTTCCTGGCTCGAATTTAATTATCGCGTCCTTCAAGAAGCGAGGGATCCATCCAATCCATTGATGGAGAGGTTGAAATTTATTGCTATTTTTTCTTCCAATCGGGATGAATTTTATCGTGTTAGAGTGGCACACCATCGCAATATTATTCGGTTGGGAAAGAAGGAACAAAAAGCATTGGATTTTGATTCTCGCCAGATAATGAAGGATATCCTTAAGGTGGTCAATAAGCAGCAAGTTGAGCTTAACCATACCTTTCTCAATGAAATTATACCGGAACTAAAGAATCATGGTATCAATATCTTGCGTCGATTGGATCTCAATGATGTCCAAATAGAATTTATCGAAGATTATTTTAGAGATAATATGTTGCCCTTTGTGCAGCCCGTATTATTGGTGGAAGACAGAGTCAGACCTTTTTTAAACAACTCGGCGCTCTACCTTGCTATACACATGCAGATGAGTAATAGCCCTGAATCAGCCGATCAATATGCCATTGTTAAGATTCCGTCCGATCATTTGCCTCGATTTATTGAACTTCCACCTAGTGTGCAGGGGCAGCATGATGTGATATTTATTGATGATATTGTTCGACATAGTATTTCCTGGTTATTTCCCGGTTATAAAATTCACGATACATATAGCATCAAGCTTACCAGAGATGCTGAATTATATATCGACGATGAATATTCGGGTGACTTGGCTGCTAAGATTAAGGTGAGTCTGAATAAACGCAATGTAGGCCCTGCAGCGCGATTGGTATATGACGAGAAGATGCCTGTCAAGTTGAGAAATTATTTGAAGGGTGTCTTTGAGTTGGAAAGTATTGACCTCTTCCCGGAAGGGCGATATCACAATAAAAGGGATTTTTTCAAATTCCCGGATTTCGGAATCAAAGGTATTGTACGTAGTAAGCAGGATCCTGTGCGGTTTAAGCGCCTGGAGGAGGAAAGCACCTTTTGGGATGAAATCAAGGCAAAGGATAGTCTGCTCTACTTTCCTTACAATTCGTATGATAGCGTCATTCGTATGTTTGAACTTGCCGCACGCGATCCGGACGTGACGCACATCAAGCTGATTCAATATCGGGTTGCAGAAGATTCCAAGATTATGGAATATCTGATCGAAGCCGCTGAAAATGGCACTCAAGTATCGGTATTTATTGAGATAAAAGCGAGATTTGACGAAGAGGCCAACCTGCGTTGGGGAGAAAAATTGGCCAAAGCAGGAATTAAAGTTCATTATAGCCTGCCGGGGATAAAGGTACACGCCAAGCTGGCACTAATCCGGCGTATTGAAAATGACAAACCTACATTTTACAGCTACTTAGGTACGGGTAACTTTAATGAAGATACGGCGAGATTATATACCGATTTTGGTGTATTTACTTCCGACGCGAGATATACCGGCGACATCATGAAGGTATTCAATTATATCGAATCGGGTAAAAAGCCCAAATCCACCTTTGAACACCTCCTTGTCGGACAGTTCAACTTACGGGAAGGGCTGGAAAATTTGATTAGATTCGAGGTAAATGAAGCACAACACCATCGACCTGCAAGCATTTTTATTAAGATGAACAGTCTCCAGGATAAAGAGATGATTGATTTACTATATTACGCCTCTCAGCAAAGAGTAAAAATCAAGATGATCATCCGGGGAATTTGTTCCTTGGTGCCCGGAGTTCCACATGTTAGTGATAACATTGAAGGAATAAGTATAGTGGACCACTATCTCGAACATGCTCGCGTCTTTATTTTTCACAATGGTGGTAAGGAAAAGGTTTATCTTTCATCGGCAGATTGGATGGAACGCAATCTTAGTCATCGTGTAGAAACCGCTTTTCCATTGTTTAATCAGGAATTAAAAAATGACGTCCATCGGCTGATGATGATCCAATGGAGTGACAATACCAAGGCTCGTAAGTTGAAGTTTAAACACGTTAACGAATATGTCAAAAATGATGGAGACTTTCCCAATCGCTCACAGGTAGAATCCTATTATTTTATCAAAAGAAGGGAGGAATTGGTACCACTGCAAGATGATTGATGTTCCCTTTGAAGTAGTATCCATTTTTGTTTAAATACATAACTTAATTATAATGTCTCAACTAAAAGCTGTTTCACCGATAGATGGTCGATATTTTGGTCAGACGGAAGCTTTGTCACCATATTTCTCTGAACATGCCTTGTTTCGGTATCGGGTATGGGTAGAGATTCGTTATTTTCTGGCGTTACAGGATACCCCTGTTGGAAGTTACGGGTTGGATGAAAATCAAATTGATTATATCGATTCTATACCATTTCATTTTTCAGAAGAGGACAGTAACCGAATAAAAGAACTCGAAAAGGTAACGAATCACGATATAAAAGCAGTTGAGTATTTTATTAAAGAAAAATTGGACGCCATTGGACTTTCTTCTATTAAGGAATGGGTACATTTTGGACTTACCTCTCAAGATATCAACAATACTGCATTCCCATTGATGATTAAAGATGCCTGGATACATGTTCTGAGTCCGACCATTGAGGCTGTAATCGAGACTGTTGAAGCCACCGGTCATGAATTGATACACGTTCCGATGTTAGCTAGGACGCACGGACAGCCTGCTTCGCCGACAACATTGGGAAAAGAAATATTAGTCTTTACGGAAAGGTTGAGAAATCAGATGGAGTTGTTAAATCAGATTCCGTGGCAGGGTAAATTTGGTGGTGCTGTCGGCAATATGAATGCTCATTACGTGGCATATCCTGATTTTGACTGGCATAAATGGGCAGGATCATTTCTGTCAAATATGGGCTTACGGCGTCAATTCACGACAACGCAGATAGAACATTATGATATGTTGGCAGCTCATTTTCAGGGTATCACGCGTATTAATACCATATTGACTGACTTGTGTCGGGATGTTTGGACTTATATCAGTATGGAGTATTTTACGCAAAAGTTGAAAGCAGGCGAAGTGGGATCTTCAGCTATGCCACATAAAGTTAATCCGATTGATTTTGAAAATGCAGAAGGGAATTTGGGCATTGCCAATGCATTATTTAGTTATTTAGCGGGCAAGTTGCCTGTGAGCCGCCTGCAGCGAGACTTGACGGATAGCACCGTGTTGAGGAATATCGGCGTCCCCTATGCCCATAGCTTATTGGCTTTGAAAAGCATCCAGAAAGGATGGGGGAAATTGATTGTCAACACGCAGAAGATCACCGATGAGTTGCAACACAATAGCATCGTACTGGCAGAAGCAATCCAAACCATATTGCGCAGAGAACATTTTGAGGGCGCTTATGAAGCATTAAAGGCACTGACCAGAGGGCAAAGCTCTATTTCAAAAGAAGAATTGGCCATTTTTGTCGATGGATTGGATATTACCACTGAACTTAAGGAAGAGTTGAAACAATTGGATGTAAGAAAATATATCGGTAAAGTCTAATCGCTGTGCACAAAAAGGAAATTGTTC
>CAKUWM010000026.1 GCA_934699305.1 uncultured Saprospiraceae bacterium
ACCAGCGACTTCTTCAATCTGTATATCGATGGTGGGCTGATAGGCCAATATGCGTATGCTGATTTGCCGATTAACCTAACGCAATTGGCGGGAGACGGCGCTTTCCACGTTTATAAATTTATTGATATCCACAATGGCGACTGCAAAGTCATCAAGGAAATCAAGCATCCCAACTGTTCACAAGGCGGTGAATGCCACCTCTACGACATGACGTACGAGCAGTCAGACTGCGACTCTACCGGCCAATTCAACATGTGGCTCAACTGCAACCACGACAACACCAGCGACTTCTTCAATCTGTATATCGATGGTGGGCTGATAGGCCAATATGCGTATGCTGATTTGCCGATTAACCTAACGCAATTGGCGGGAGACGGCGCTTTCCACGTTTATAAATTTATTGATATCCACAATGGCGACTGCAAAGTCATCAAGGAAATCAAGCATCCCAACTGTTCACAAGGCGGTGAATGCGATTTGTCAGAATTAACTATAACACCATCGAATTGCAATTCGGAAGGTCAATTTTATGTTGAAATCGAATTTGACTATCAAAACACATCGGATTCATTTAAAATCCAAGGTAATGGACATAATTATGGATATTTTAGTTACGAAGATCTACCGATTGTCTTAGGTCCATTTGATGGAAATGGTTCAACTGTGTATGAATTTTTAATTAAAGATCAAGAAAATCCAAATTGTAAAATTGCTTCTCATATCAGCCCACCTTATTGTCAGAATGGATTCCCTCAACCTTTAATATCGATGGAGATATACGACTTTAAGTGTATAGATTCTACCAATTATACCGCATTTGTCAATGTCGAGATAAGAGGTGATGTCATTATTCCGGTTAATTTATATGAATCAAACAAATTGTTAGGCGAATACAATTCTAATGCATTCCCGGTAAAAGTGAACCTTTCTAAGGCATATCTCGCCTCTATCAAGGCATCCGCCAAAGACCAACCGGCAAACTTTACAGCAAGATTATATCAACATCCAGATTGCTTACTTGGAACAAATAACAACGTTTCCTCTACCGTAAAATGCTTCCCTAATCCGACTAAATCAGGTCTTAACCTCGAATGGCCGGGTCATCGTTTCCAATACCGCATACACAGTATAAATGGCAATTTTATTGTATCAGGTCAAGGTGATGTAAAAACAACTGTTACCACAGATAATATTCCTGCTGGAGCTTATATCATCTATATCATGGACGGTAAAGAAAATATAATTCAAAAGTTTATAAAGCTATGACAAAAGGTCTCGACCAGCTTTCAGTTTAGCAACTTAAACCCAATTCAGCAGTATAGGTTTTGAAAAGCCGTAGTGCTGCATACGAGTCGTAAATCGATTCCGTAATTGTCTAATGCGGAAATTGGTTTAAAAGCTATATTGAAAACTAATTTAAAAATAAATCAGGCGCCGGGTTAATGCCCGGCGTACTGTTATAGCGTTCAAAATCAGTAACTCCGTGTTGCTTCAAAATTTCTTCATCAATAACAAAGTTGCCTGAAAATGTCTTTGCATCTTTATGTAAGATAATTTGAGCAGCATCTGCCATAATTTCCGGTTTCCTTGTCATCTTAACCAACTCGCCTCCACCCGGCATATTTTCAATGGCTGCAGTCCCTATCAATGTAGCTGGCCACAGTGCATTGGCAGCAATTCCATATTTTTTAAATTCTTCAGCCCACCCCAAAGTCAACAGGCTCATATTATACTTTGAAATAGTATAAGCAACATGACTCTCAAACCAACGAGGTTGAATATTCAAGGGAGGTGAAAGCGTTAAAATATGCGGGTTGACTCCTTTCTTCAAATAAGGGATGCATGCTTGAGTCATCAAAAAACTTCCCCTAACATTGATATCAAACATGAGATCAAATCTCTTAGCAGAAGTATCTTCCGTATTCGTTAAAGAAATTGCCGAAGCATTATTGATTAAAATATCTATACCGTCCATCATTTCAGCTACCCTATCGACAACAGCGGCAATTCGGTCATCTTCTCGGATATCCAATTGCATGGGATAAGCATGTCCTCCTTCTTTGATTATTTCTTCTGCAACGGTTAGAATAGTCCCTTTCAACTTCGGATGAGGTTCTACCGTCTTTGCCAAGATAGCAACATGGGCTCCATGTTTTGCAAATTTTAATGCCAACGCTTCACCGATTCCACGTGAGCCCCCCGTAATCACTATTTTTTTATGTTCCATGCCTAAAAGTATCCTTATTTTTTCAAATATGCATTAAAAATTCAAATACCCGGAATCAAAGCCGGACTTTATTCCTTTCAAACCGCTACAACCAAGCTGATAGCATTAAAGTCTTTGTTCCAAATTAGGAATCACGCTTGAAGACCATTGCTCAAAGGTTCCCTCCAGAATATGGTGTCTTGCAGTATCTACCAATTCTAGATAAAAGGCTAAATTATGCAATGTAGCTATCTGTGCGCCCAACAATTCGCCAACATGAATCAAATGTCGCAAATAAGCTTTTGTGTGATTACGTGAAGTCTCAGCTCTTGAAAAACCGTCAATAGGCGTAAAATCCATCTTCCATTTTTCATTCTTGATATTGATAATTCCATCCCAGGTATATAGTAATCCATGACGCGCATTCCGCGAAGGAAGTACACAGTCAAACATGTCAATACCAAGGCCAATACAAGTAATTATATTAGCAGGAGTCCCTACTCCCATAAGATAACGCGCTGAAGTCTCCGGTATGATAGCCGTCACTTCATCTGTAATGCGATACATCTCTTCTTTGGGCTCACCGACTGACAATCCGCCAATAGCATTGATATGGCGACCTTTTGAGGCAATGTATTCTGCTGAAATCTTTCGCAAATCACTATATGTACTTCCTTGAACAATAGGTGCCAACATAGGTATATAGCCATGAGGGAATGATTCTTGTGCATCAAAATACGCCAAACATCGATCCAGCCACTTGTGCGTGAGTACCATTGATTTTTCAGCATATCGATATTCACACGGATACGGTGTACATTCATCAAAAGCCATTATAATATCGGCGCCTATATGAATCTGTGTTTCAGTGGCTGATTCCGGTGTAAAAAGGTGCTTGCTGCCATCAATGTGTGACCTGAATGTCACGCCCTCATCGTTTATTTTCCGGCGATGAGCCAATGAAAACACTTGGTATCCGCCACTGTCTGTGAGTATGGGTCGATCCCATCCGATAAATTTGTGAAGACCTCCGGCTTTGCTCACGACTTCAACCCCAGGTCGAAGAAAAAGATGATATGTATTACCCAATATGATCCTTGCCTGAATCTCATGCGACAACTCTTTCTTATGCACTCCCTTTACCGTACCTATAGTACCTACCGGCATAAAAACAGGAGTTTCAATGTTGCCATGAGCTGTATGAACAATTCCTGCTCTTGCTCTGGTTTTCTGATCAGTCTTTATTAATTCAAATTGATTTATCATTCAGTATTACGATTATTATAATTCAATTGCACAATTATTAAATATTTTCAAACTTGTAAAGCTATGATATTGATATTTTTATTATACAATTCGTGTAGTATTATAATTTTTATAAAACACTTAGACTATTCATCCAATAGACTTTTTGCATTTTTTAAAAAAGAAAATCCATTTAATCTCTTTCCCGTACACTATCCAACTTGATGACCACACCCAATAATACCGTGAAACCTATCAATGACGAGCCACCATAGCTCACAAAGGGTAAGGGAATGCCGATGATTGGGACTAATCCCATAGTCATTCCGACATTTATCATGAAATGAAAAAATAAAATCCCTGCCACGCCCCATATATAATTCCTTGCAAAGCTCAGCTTCTGCCTTTCAGCTACAATGGTCAATCGTAAAATCAGAAATAAATATATAGCAATTACCGCAAAAGTCCCTACAAAACCATGCTCTTCACCTACTGTACAAAAAATAAAGTCAGTCGTTTGCTCCGGCACATAATTGAGCTTTGTCAAGGTACCATTAAGAAAGCCCTTACCCGCCAAACCCCCTGATCCAATTGCCATCTTTGACTGCAAAACATTATAAAGCGAACCTCTTGGATCACAACGCTCCGGATGAAGCCACACGTTTATTCGTTCCTGCTGATGAGGTTCCAATATATTAAATACAAAGTTGGAAAAAAATGATGCCATCGATGATATGACAAACAAAGAAGAAACAATAAATACCAATTGCAGTTTTTTCCTCCACAAAAGTATAAGGGCTAAAATAAATAACAATACCGTTAGTGCTATCAATATTTCCTTTGCGTTCCCGCTATTTACGGCTATAAACCCACCTATGCCGATAAGGCCCACCGTAATCATATAATATAGCTTATTGGGTAATTGATAAGCAAAGATGCCCAATACAGCAATCAATATAATAAAATAAGTGAGGTCAAAGCCGAATAGCAACGATATAATAAACAATGCCGCAAAAGAAAGTACTATGACATAAAGTGTCGGATTCAGTCCCTCTCTGTACAGTAAGATAAAAAATGAAAAAAACACCAACGCCGAGCCCGCATCGGGTTGAAACATGATTAAAAGGGGTGGAAACATCACCATTGCTACAGCTACCATTGCCGCCTTTGTATCTGTCAGCTTCATCTTGTAGTCACTCAACAGGTTGGCAAGTGCCAGACTCGTTCCAAATTTGGCTATCTCGGACGGTTGAAATGTAAACATACCTATTCCGAACCATGCTTTTTGTCCATTGATAACCTTTCCAAAAAACAAAACTAATATTAACAGAACTATTCCAATTGCATAGAACCCGTATGAAAATGCTCGCCAAATCTTATCATCAAAAGCGAGTACAAAAAACGAAATAAACAGAGAGATACTTATCCAGATAAGCTGCCTCCCGGCATTATAGTCCAAACTTAAAATAAATTCCGAAGGGTTGTTGTCATGGCTTACTGCATATATCATAAACCACCCGATGGATATCAACGCAAAATATATCGAAATGAGCAACCAATCAAACTTACTCGCTTCTGAATGATTTCTACTCTTACTCATAAATCATCGACAAATGTGGTAAAATGAATTATTACTCAAGAATGTATTGTTTTTTAACATTCTCTACCAAATAAATGGCACTCCCAAATCGCTCATTAATGGCCTTCATATCTGGATATCCTTCTAATTTAGTCCGATATGCACCTGTTGTCAAATAGTAATATGGCCCTTTTTGAAACCAATCGGCTTTCAGATTAAACTCTCTTTTAAAATTAGCCAACTCTGTCTCCATAACTCTTCGGTCTGATGTTACACCAAACTGTATTCGATACACCGGTATCGTGGTTATGGCTTTTTGAGACTTGTTGTACGCGACTATCTGCGACTCTACGTCACTATCCATGCTAATCTTTACCTCCTGGGCAATGGTATTTGACCACATCCAGACACCGATTATCATCAAAAAAATCTTCATCTTAGGGCATCAATGGTTTTATGACAGATGTCCCCAGCCTATTGGCTCCTGCTTCAACAAGGGCTAACGCCTGTTCCCGAGTTCTGATGCCGCCGCTGGCCTTTATTTGCATTGTCTCCGGCAATAAGCGGCGCAATAACTGAATGTCTTCTACTGTTACGGCACCTCCGACCGTACCTGTACTTGTTTTTACATAGTCAACTTCCTTCTCGACAGCTATTTCACACATTCTTGCTATCTCATCTTCAGTCAACAAGTTCATCTCGATAATCCATTTTACCGTCAGATTACGCATATGCCCCAATCGTGTCATACTATCTGCATCATTGGCAATATACGCCCAATCGCCACTCTTAATAGCTGCAATATTGGCTACTACATCTATTTCATCCACATTCTCCTGAACCGCTTTCTTGATAGCTTCTGCCTTGACTTGTGTAGCGTCATATCCGTAGGGAAATCCGATTACTGTACATATTTTGACCGGTTGATTCTCTAATAGTCGTGCAGCTTGCTGAACAAAATAAGGTGGGACACATACTGAAAAAACATCAAACTCTTGCGCCTCTTCACACAACTGTTTGATTCTTTGACGGGTTGTATCCGGTTTTAAATAGGTAAGGTCGATTATTTTATTTAAAAATTCCACTAAGTTAATTTTTTGAAGGAACAAAGATAAACATTTAAAGCCGAGAATAGTCATGTTTCTATCACAGTCGTCATTTCTTTTTCGTTTTTTCGTCTTCCAACAGCTCTATTTTATCATCAGAGCAAGCTTTCATTCTGCATCTATATCCTTCTCGCACTTCGGATTATCTCAATCCTTCCTTCTTCATTTTTCGACGTTGCCGGTCTATTCTTTTATTGATACCGCCCGTCCTTGACCATTGGCATCTTTTCCATCCGACTTACTTCAAGACTCGGAAAACCAAAGTCCTGTACAACTTTGCCGTGTAAAAGATAACATCCTTTCCCCCGAAAGGGTGATTTTTCCGCAGCAGATGGGAAATGCACCGTATCGAAGAAGTATCCGCCCTCATCAATCCAGGTATAAAAGTACATCAAAGTCTTATTGACGGTACGCACCGGCTTGCGCGTTACGAAATAGCCCGCCATAACCACCCGCCGCCCAATGTTACTCAACATCGCCATCGATTGGATACGCGCCGGCAACGCCTCCTCAACTAATGCAAACGGAGAACAAAGAGGAAAGCCCAGTAGTTCTATTTCATCAAATGCTTGTTCGTAATCCACCTCAGCTAAGACGGGCAGCTCAAAGTGCTCATACTCAACTTCAAACAACGACGGCATGCCCACCGCTTCCCGATGTCGGGCATTGTACACTGCATTCTTCTCCCACATTATCTCATACTTATTCATACCCGTAAATCGAAAAGCGCCAATACGTATCAAAATATCAAGCTGCCGGCTATCGATAGCAACCCTACTTACAAAATTTTCAAGACTCAGAAAATGCCCCTCCTCAGCCCTCGCCTTCATGACATTACGGATTGTCGTATGTTCCAGATCACGTACTAAGCCTAAGCCGATATACACATCGGTGCCATAAATCTGTGTGAGCCGGCTACTTCGGTTGACACAGGGCGGATGAATGGTGGCACCACTCATACGAGCCTCATGTACATACAGTTCAGTGCTGTAAAATCCACCAAAGTTGTTAATTACTGCAACCATAAATTCCAGCGGATAGTAGGTCTTCAGATAGAGGCTTTGAAAAGATTCGACAGCAAAGCTCGCAGAATGCGCTTTACAGAATGAATACCCGCTGAAACTCTCTATCTGACGCCAGACCTCATGTATCAACTCTTCACTATACCCTCGCTCTCTACAATTGGCAAAATATTTTTCTTGCAAATGAAAAAAAGTATCCGAATTCTTCTTTTTACCCGTCATAATACGCCTCAACACATCCGATTCATCCAATCCCAGACCGGCAAAATAATGCACTATCTTCATCACATCCTCTTGATATACCATGACACCGTACGTCTCACCCAGATACCGCTCAAATACCGGATGCAGATACTGTATCTTGTCAGGATGGTGAGCTCGACTGATATACTCTCTCATCATACCCGACTTGGCTACTCCCGGCCTTATAATAGAACTGGCAGCAACCAGATGTACATAATTATCACAATTCAACTTGCTGATGAGTCCACGCATGGCGGGTGATTCAATATAAAAACAACCAATACACCGTCCACTCCTCAGCCTCGACCGCACCCCTTCATCGACTTTGATCCGGTGGATATCGTGAATATCTACTATCCTACCCTGATTGCGCGCGACTAAGTCAATAGCATCCTTAATATGACCCAATCCCCTTTGGCTCAAGATATCATATTTGTGAAAATGTAGATCTTCAGCTCCATACATATCAAAATGAGTCACCGGGAAACCCTTGGGCATCATCTTCAACGCCGTATGCTCATAAAGCGGCCGTTCACTGATGAGAATCCCTCCGGCATGTATTGACAGGTAATTAGGAAAGCCTTCTATCATCTTGCCATACCTAAAGATGTGTTTACCGTATGGATGATGCCTCTCCGTATCTAATGGATGATCCACCAGCAGGTCTATATTATCCTTTGTCAAACCTATAACCTTACCCAATTCCCTGATAATAGACTTCCCCTTAAAAGTATTGTAAGTGGCAAGCAAAGCAACATGTCCCTTACCATAGCGCTTGAATATATAGTCCGTCACATCATCCCGTTCATCCCACGAAAAGTCAATGTCAAAATCCGGCGGCGAGGTACGATGCGGATTGATAAACCGCTCGAAATACAAATCCAACTCCAACGGATCCACATCGGTAATCCCCAGACAATATGCCACAATCGAATTGGCTCCACTTCCCCTACCCACATGAAAGTAACCCGCACTCTGCCCATAACGCACAATATCCCAGGTTATTAAAAAATAAGCACAATACTCCAACTCACATATCACCTTAAGCTCCGACTCCACCCGCTTGACTGCCTGCTCATTATGCCTGCCATAACGACGCACACATCCTGTCCTGGCCAGCTTAGCCAGCAACTGATAGTCACCCTGCCCATCAGCAGTAAAGTGTTGTCTATTATTGCTCTTATCCGATGCCATCCGAATAGAACACCCCGCAAGCAGAGTTTCCGTATTCTCAATAATCTTAGGATAAAGTGCAAAGGCGGAACGCAGTACATCTTCATCTATAAATACTTCAGACGGCGCAGCACAGTCACGTTCCATCAGCTGACCCAACAGTATATTGCGATCAATACAACGCAACAGCTTATGAACCTTATATTCCTCTGTATCACCAAATGTCACCGGAGCAAAGACCACCAACCGATCCATATACCCCCGAAGAGGTGATGAATACAGCCCCGCCACCTCCTCAGGCCGTATGCCGAAAAATTCGTCATCACGAAAAGTAGCAATATCCTTGGGTTGATGCCGATACACAAAATAGACATCGTCAAGCTTGGGCGCACACGATGAACCATCCTTTTCCATCACAGATATCTCGGAAAGGAAATCACACAATCGAGACCATCCCGCTGCATTACGCGCTATCCCCACATAAAGGAAACGACCATCAGCCCGCCTGAACTCAATACCCAGAATAGCCCGAATTCCCTTCTCTTCACACGCTTGAATATATTGATACGCACATGATGTATTGTTGATATCCGTAAGCGCCATAGCCTTGACCCCCATCCGAGATGCCATATCTGCCAACTTCTCCGGAGAGAGTGTTCCATACCGAAGGCTAAACCAAGAATGCACATTGAGATACACGACACATAATTTATGCCGTAAATATCGGATATTATGACGATTTTTTCGTCTTTATGTAAAAACTTTTTTTCTCCATCCTTTCATTATGGCAAATATTCTCCTCCATTGCCCATCTTTTGTGACCATAATACCACCACTATGGTTGGCAACGAAAACCGTAAACCTTTTAGAAATTTGCCTAAAATAACAACTTAATTAAAAGCATCGAGACCCCGATTAGCAATATTGTCAAAGTCAAATAAAGCCTGGTTCTCCCACGTAGAGCCATCCGTCGCCTTGTCTCCCTTAAAAGCAACCCATTCTCCACCCCAATAACAAAAACCCACAGCCTTACTTCTCTGACACAATGTATATATTTCTTTTACAAATTTATACTGTCCCTCTTGTGTAGCAGGGAAACCCGGAGATAATTGACTCTCCAGACCAATAACATTATTGGTATAATCGTTCCATCCCAAAGTAAATGGATACGCTAATTCTGCCACAAATGCCTTCTTGCCAAGATCCAATTGTATTGCACTTAATGTTGCTTCAACAGTAGCCATTGAGGTGCCATGCCAATACGGATAATATGAGAAAGCTGCTATATCAAAGTCAATCCCTGCATCAATACGCTGCTTAAAGAACGATATACACCCATCCATCCCTGCATAATGCAATACAATACGCACATCTTGCTTGGCACTACGGGCCGCCTCACATCCTTTTTTGAGCAATTTATTCATCATGCCTCCATTATCATATTTTCCCACAGGCCACATCAAACCATAGTTTATCTCATTGCCTATCTGAATAAAATCAGGCTTAATAATCGAGGTTATTCTAAATGTGTATTGATACACTGAATCCAACAATACAGCATCAGACAATGCCTTCCAACGCTCGGGCAATTCCTGATTTCCAGGATCAGCCCAAGTGTCTGAGTAATGCAAATCCAACAAAACCTTAAATCCGAATGCCTTACACTCCGCAGCAAATGCAATTACCTCTTCCTCACCGCAATGTTTATCATAATCACCAGTCCAAAGACGCAATCTAATGAGATTCACTCCTGATTCTTTCAAAATGGACAACATATCCTTTTCTTGCCCATTTTTATCTTTAAATGGAATGCCATATTCCCTGATTTCAGGCAAAAAGCTGGCGTCAAATCCTTTATAAAATTGATTATCAACTTTAGGCTCAGGCATATCCGGTTCTTTTTTGCAACCGCTACTCAAAAAAAGTAGTCCTAAGAAAATCAATGCAACTCCCCAACCTTTACATTGAACAAATGATAAATGTATGATTCCTTTTCCTCGAATTTGTATCATTGATATGATTTATAAAACCAATTATAAAAGTAGCAAAATTTTCCATAATTCCAAAAATTGACTCTGTACGAATCTAATAATTATTAAAGAAACGGCAAAACCAATTCTTCTAAAGGCGCATACTCAAATAACGATAAAACACGAAGAGGCAATAGAGATTTGAAAAACAAAAGCGTGCTGATTATCAGGAACGTCACGATGCTCGACTCCTAAATCCATTCTGTATTTGTCTAATGCGGAATGTAAGTTATACCAAATTAATTTATAAATCAGTCCAACTTTCTTTAAAATCAAAATGCTCCAGCTAACTATTAGGATGATAGTCTTTTAGGACAATGTAATTGAACTATTACGAATATCCAATCGGTATTAAATGACATCATACGAGTCTTTGTCTGTCAATACCAACTTAGATCTTTGCAAAACATTCACCTTAAATAAATATTTACTTAAGGATAACTTTAACCGGTTGCTTGTCCTAACATAATAAAATTCGTTATTTCTGTTTACTTTTACATCAATTCAGTAAATGCAACAATGCAGCAAATTGAAGGAGAACGATTATGTTAAAAAATATTGATTTTGCACTTTTAGTAAGAGTCGTCAAGTTAGCATTTGCTTATAAAAAGACCTTTTATATTGCGCTCACGTTGGCATTAATCCTTGCGCCCATCGGTGCTCTTCGCCCATATCTAATAAATATCGGAGTGAATCAATATATTATGGAAAATAACATCTCCGGATTATTGATTTTGTGTGGTTTTATCATAGGTCTTGTCATATTTGAGGCACTTTTCGGATATTATTTCAGATACTTGACAGATGTATTGGGCCTTTTAGTAACCAAAGACTTGCGGATTCGTATTTTTAACAAAATCGTCGGTCAGCGTGTCCGTCAATTCGACCAAACACCAACAGGAATATATATCACCCGCATCATCAACGATATCGAAAGCGTAAAAACTATATTTTCCGAAGGTCTCCTAACCATCGTGGCTGACGTTATTTCCATAATTGCTATTCTTATTATGATGTTTATCACCAGTTGGCAATTAACCCTTGCCTGTCTCATAATCATGCCCCTGATGATTATTGCCACTATTATTTTTAATAAAAAAGTAAAAGTCTCTTTCCAAAAGGTCAGAACTCAATTAGCCAATATGAACGCCTTTCTCCAAGAGCATTTGTCCGGCATGAGTATTGTCCAAATATTTAATGCTCAAAAAAGAGAACTTGGAAAATTCAACCAAATCAACCGCAAATATACCAGCGCTAATCTCGATTCAGTTCTATACTATGCCATATTCTTTCCCGTAGTGGATATTATTGCAGCGGCAGCACTTGGTATCATGGTTTGGTGGGGTGCGCATGGCATCATGAATGAATCTATCACCATAGGGGCTATGGTTGCTTTTCCAATCTATCTAAATACTTTATTTCGACCTATCCGAATGATTGCCGATAAGTTTAATAGTATGCAACAAGGATTGGTCGCTGCCGAAAGAATATTCGTATTAATGGATGACACCAGCGTCACTGAAGATACCGGCCACATCGAATTGAAAAAAGTCAATGGCCAAATAGCATTCGACAAAGTGAGCTTTGAATATATCCAAGGAACGCCAATTCTTAAAAACATCTCATTTGAGATTCCTGCCGGCCAAACGATGGCTATTGTAGGAAGTACCGGAAGCGGAAAATCCACCATTATCAACCTTTTGATGAAGTTTTATGACTATCAGACAGGTTCCATTCGCCTAGATCAAATAGAACTTAAAAATATAACAAAGCAAAGCCTCCGCTCCCATATCAGTTTAGTGCTACAGGATGTTTTTTTATTTTCAGGAAGTATAAAAGAAAACATTACACTTAGAAATCCCGAAATAGACGACGACTCTATATTTAAAGCAAGTAAATTACTGGATGCTCACAGATTTATAATGGCACTACCCAATGGTTATGACTTCGCTGTTTCGGAGCGGGGACACAATCTTAGTTCCGGCCAAAGACAGCTCATCTCGCTTGTAAGGGCATTGGTGTACAATCCTTCAATCCTCATTTTAGACGAAGCGACAGCCAGTATCGACTCTGAAACAGAGGCTATCGTGCAATTTGCCATTGATAAACTTCTCCAAGGAAGAACTGCCATCATCATCGCACATCGCTTATCGACCATCAGAAATGCCGACCAGATAATGGTTCTGGAACAAGGTCAAATCCTAGAAATAGGAAACCATAACGAACTATTAAACAATCCGGACAGTCGATACAGCCAACTATACCATATCCAATTCGAGAAAGACACAACAAGCTAAATATGCATACATTCAAAGTCCTTTTCTATGTATTCCCCTTTCTTACACTGTCTTTGGAATCATATTCCCAAGTGACTGATTTTTATGACAGAAATCTTCCTGATTCAATGATAACAGAAGGAATTTCTATTCATGGCAGTTCATTGGTATTTTTTAAAAACAATGAATATGCCAAAGCCGCATATCCCGGATTCACAGCATTCGGGGCTAACAATCATATAGATGTTTCTTATAAAATAAATAGACATTCCTTTCGGGCAGGAGCAATGTACCAGTTTGTCTTCGGCCAGCCTATGCGCCATACTGTTTTGCCCATTATTTCCTATCAATATACTTTGCTAAAGGATTTGAAGGTTATTTTGGGTACACTTTGCAACAGTTCAGGACACGGTATCATCCAAGAGCTGCAAGGTCTCGACCATTACATCAAAAATCCTTTGGAATATGGTTTACAATTTCAATACCGACCACAGTGGATGGATGGAGATATATGGATTAATTGGCGGAACAACCTCGCCGTGGGTGATTCTTCTCAAGAACAATTTACTCAGGGAAGTCGATTGACTTTTCATTTAATTAAAAAAGAAAATTGGGGTATTGACCTTCATTCCACCTTATTATTTTACCATCATGGCGGCCAAATAGATATCTCTGATGCTCCTGTCATTACCCAGATAAATTATCATACAGGTGTAGTATTCAGAAAAAATATTCAAAAATGGCAATTCAGGCTGGCATATCATTATATCGGATTCAGGAATGATGAGGACTTTTATGATCTTCCCTGGAAAAATGGCACAGCGCACAGCTTGACGATCAATGTAGAACAGCCTTTACTAAATTTAGGTATAGGATATAGGACATTTAATCAATTTTATGCTCCATTTGGAGACCAAGTCTTTGGTATTTACAATAACTACAACCACCAAGTTTATGGTACAAAGAAAGATGTCATCACCGCCAATGCCCATTTAAAATTATCTGATACTCAACACTTTAAAGTCCAATTTGGAGCTGATGTTTATTACAACCTTTTGAACAATCAATTGGATTATAATTATAGTGTCATGGGCAAATTCACGTTCTAAGTTTCCTTATCTCAGAATTAACACATTACACCACAATATACTTACTCAGACTGCCGCTTATAGATTCTGCTTATTTTCGATGGGCTGTGGTGCTTGTTGAGGAGTCTGAACCGGTGTTTGATTGTTTAAATTATCTTGAACTTCTTGAATTGCTGTAACAATATATTTGGTATCACCGACCCAAAACAACCTAAAGTACTTTTCCTTATAATGTAATACTACTCGATTACCCCGGCTATTGGCATCTTGAATTGCTTGTGCTATTTTATCACTTTCAACAGAAAATGACCACATCGTGTTTTCAGCATTACCTTTTGTCGGTCTGACTCCCTGGTATATACTTCGATCGAGACTGCCTTCCCATGTCTTGAACACAAACCCCTTCTTTTCTAATTTAATGATATGACCAGTCTGTTCTCCGGTACTATAATTGGTAAAAGTAAATAACAATAGAAAGCCTATTGATAAGCCGGACAGATATAATAACAATCTTCTAAAAAAGTTTCTCATTTGGTTTTTAATTTAAATTTCTAAACAAAGTTACGTGCGAAATAATTCAACAACCTATTCATTTTACGAATTATTTTTTAAAAATACAGCCAGTGTCCTTTTACTTTCCCCAAACTATTTATTTCAATAGCAGGAGCAGGAATTTTAAATATACTGATAACTCTAAAAAATGTCTTCCAAAAAGGAGACTTACATGGTATTTTCCGAAAATCAATATCCAATGACAACAAATACTGTCTGTACCGTGGATATGTCTGGGTATTCAATTTAAATTCTGCGTCCATATACTTCCAATTATTGCTGAATCCCCCAAAAAGATTTTCGCCACTATACCCTAAGGCAAGGTTAATATAGGATGGCCACCAGCCTCCACTCTGATTAAATGAGGTAGGATTAAAGCTAAGCCAATATGTCTGAGCATTGTAATCCTTCAACAATCTTCCCGGTATATGATTGCTGTACAAGTCGGCAGCTCTGCGATGAAGGTTATCTGTTGCCGTACCATCAATAGCTGTAATAGGTTGCTGCGAATAGGATCTAAAGTCGGAAGAAACCTTTAGAAGTATCCGTTGCTCATGCCATAGACCTTGTTGCAAGCCAAACATTGCCATCCCGGCAGCATTACAAGCTACATCACCCCATGAAAATCCCCATTTATCAGAAAAGCCATCTAAAATTTCAATACTTGTCTGAGCCACCATTCCGGCACCTATACCCAGCCACATCGCTCGTTTTTCATTTACACCTGCCCACCGATACATATAATAAACTATATAACTTTCATTATAACCACTATAAATGTGGCCTACTTTGTCCATTTGTAGCCATTCGCCTCCATCATTGAAAAATCTGAAGTTCTTCGTTTGATTATCTTTATACCATGCATTGCTCAACAAAAACATACCGCCACCATATACACCGAGCCCGACAGCCGTTATCCCGACAACTCTCCTATGAAGCAATGTATCCGATGGATTGAGTAATTGAGCCTGTACAGCTTGAAATCCCAATAAATATCCCAATACAATGTAGGTTATCCGCTTACAGCCTTTCATTATACCAGCCTGCATTCTATATTTTATTATATTCGACAAACATAACAACAGATTTAACCCGATTTTTGACACATACAAGCAACAATTTTCCAAATTTCGCTAACAAGGCACTTTATTCAGCACAAACAATGCTTTGCTCTTGTTTCTTTATCCTATCGCACACACAATCAATAAGATATCACATTTTTTGATAAATCAATTTAGTGCTTGCCAAATAATAATTCAAAGGTTTTTTTAAATATATTGACAAAAATCAATATTTATGTAAAAATAAGATTAAATTTGAGTTTTAATCACCAAATCAATATACATGGCTTCAGACTCACTTTCTCTCCATGATGAAGAAATATACTATGGTTTAGCATTAGGTCTCATTCCAGGCATTGGGCATATTTATGCAAAAACTCTTTTGAGTTACAATGGAAGTTTCAAACAAATATTTCATTCAAAGCCAAATGAGCTTCTAAAAACACCGGGTATGGGAAAGGAGTTGGTTCGTCGAATCCTTCGTTTTTCCGACTTCAAACGAGTTGAAAGTGAAATCAAGTATATGGAAAAAGAATCCATCATTCCTATATTTTACAATCAGCCGGAATTTCCATCCAGATTACTTCATTTCAACGACAGTCCTTTCCTTATTTTTAAAAAAGGCAATGCCGATATGAATCGTACACGCACTTTGGGTATCGTGGGTACTAGGACACCCAGTGCAGCAGGCATTAAATGGACCAATGAATTCATAGAATCTCTACAAGATACCAATATCCAAATAGTAAGTGGATTTGCTTATGGCATAGATATTACAGCCCACAAAGCTTGTTTCAAACACCATGTTTCCACAATTGGCGTTCTGGCTGGCGGTTTAGACAATATATACCCTGCCTTGCACCAAAAGTATGTACATGACCTGACTCAAAATGGAGCTTTTATCACCGAAGAGTTTTCCTTTACACTTCCTGACAGGAAGAGGTTTCCCATGCGCAACAGAATCATCGCTGCCCTTTCAGACGGGTTAGTCGTAGTAGAGTCTGCCGAAAAAGGTGGTAGTATTATTACAGCAGAAATCGCATTTAGTTACAATCGATCTATTTTAGCAGTACCCGGAAGACCGGGAGACCATTTATCCAAAGGTTGTAATGCTTTAATAAAAGCCCAAAAAGCTGCCCTTATCGAAGACTACACCGATATCATGAAGGAAATGGAATGGGAAATAAACGGAATGCCCAATAAGAAAGCTGTTCAAGCAGAACTATTTCGCACCCTTTCTGATAAAGAACAAATGCTGATTGACTATATCATACAAAATAGTGAAGTCTTTGTAGATGATATCATTAAAAATCTACATATTAAAAACAGTGAATTAGCAGCCATGATTCTTTCCCTAACCTTAGATGAAATCATTGTACAACTTCCCGGAAATCGAATTACAATGAACTAATAAACAACGTAAATAAGCTACTAACTAAATTGCATTGAATTAATGAGCAATAAGACTTTGCTTTACTGACGAGGAATCAATCAAAAAAATATTACTTCGGCAATGTCAGCCCTAATTTAGCAGCTACCAATGGACTTACATCATCAGATTCAGTGACATACAGCATACTACCGGAACTTACATCAAAGATAAACGAATATCCGTTTTCTTTGCCTACCTCAACAATAACAGTATTAAGTTTACTTATCACCGGCGCCAAAAGAGCTTGTCGTCTTTGTCCAATCATCACTTGAGCCATTTTCTGAAAATCGTTGATTTTAGTCTGATCATCATTCAACTGTTTTTCCACTTCAGATTGTTGAAGCTTTGACATAGTTCCTTCATTGACGGACTTCAATGCTGCATTATAATTGTATCGAAACTTTGACATCATCGTATCCAGCACAACGCCTAAAGAATCATCCAATACAGCCAGCTTTGCATCTGCCAGTTTAACTTCCGGCATCAATTCCATGATATTGCCGGAATTCATGTGTCCAAACTTTTGTTGAGCTTGAGATGTAAGGCTAATAAGTGACATGAAGGTAGAAAGAATCAATAGTTTTTTCAACATA
>CAKUWM010000027.1 GCA_934699305.1 uncultured Saprospiraceae bacterium
TTTGACAAATACAGAATAGATGTACGACTCGTAATCAGCATTAGACGGTTTTCCAAGACCAATATTGCTGAATGCGGGTCTAATATAGACCAATTGATGGAAAAGATATATTGGTCTATTTAAAAGTATCATCGGCATTACGATTGTATAAAATTAAAACAGTTTGGTCTATTTTACTTTTACAATTCGTGTAACGCGGTATTTGGAATATCGGTATGTCGGTGTGATATTCATTGGTTAAAACCCTTATTCCATATTTGAAAATGTTGAATTGATACCTGATTTACACATCGGACTGCATTTACAATCAGTATTATACAGCTTATAAAAATATACAATATGAATTGGGATAAAAATGAATGGGAAATATGTAATACACACTGTGAAAATTTCATATTTACCGGATAAAGGTCATTTATGTATCTTTACCCTTTTATCACAAATAAAGAAGTGTACAAATCCACATTGTTGGATTAGAATTAACGAACAACTAAGGATGAGGATCATATATATTATAGCTTTTATAAGTTTGCTGGCGATACATGCGCGTGGGCAGAGCAACTTCACCGGTGGTGTCATAGCAGGAGGCAGTCTATCGCAGATTACCGGAGACGAAGCCTTTGGATACAACAAGCCGTCTTATCTTGTCGGTGTCAAAGCCGGTTATAGATTCAAATCCAGGCTCAATCTCGAGGTAGAATTTCTATACAACACCAAGGGCAGTGCTCGCGGCCGCCAATACAACTATCTGCCGTACTGGACGATAGAATTTAATTATATAGAAATACCGTTATTGGTCGGGTATAAGGACTGGCGGGACGTCAGAGGGTTTTACCACCTTGTCTTTTACGGTGGGCTTTCATACTCAAAGATGTTGGACAATAAGATTACCAATCCGAAGTATCAGCCTTTGTTGGAGAATAAACTCAACGAAAATGAGTGGTCATTTATCCTTGGTGCCACGTACAACATCACCAAAAATCTCGGCATCACAGGACGTTATAACCGCGCCATCACTAAGGTGTGGGTCAAAGACTTTCCCGACGACCGCTTCTCCAACTGGATGAAAAATTACCAGATATCGCTTGCTGCGCAATATATGTTTTAACCCATATTCCTATTATTGGCAAAAATATTGTCGTTACAAAACTTTTGAGAATTGAGAATTAAAAATTAAAAATTAAAAATTAAAAATAAAAAACTAAAAGCGTAGCGTCCTAAAAGCGCAGCGTCCCAAAAGCGCAGCGCCCTAAAAGCGAAGCGTCCTAAAGCGTAGCGTCCTAAAGCGTAGCGACCTAAAAGCGTAGCGCCCTACCCCTCCGGGATAAAATAATTGATAATAGAGAGAAATTCCTGATCATCGACCAACTTAGGATTGCGGCCAAACATAAAATAGTGACCTTCAAAGTCTTCACTCAGAGCTTCTTTCAGCACATCATAAGCTTCTTCATGTTCTTCCGCAGCCATCAATACCAAGACTTTGTAATAGAGCAATTCCGTGCTATACGTGCACATATCAGCATCATCCAACACATCCAGGGCACGGTCATATTCCTGAATCTCATACAGAAAACGTACGTGGGCAATCCATATTTCAGGGGTATCGCCGCCCAAGTCAGTTGCTTTGGTGAAGTAGTAATTGGCTTTGTCCATGTCGCCCGAATGATAAAAGGCGTCGGCTATAGCGGCAAAGTATTCTTCTCTGCTGTCTTCCAGTTTTACAGCCTTGAAAAAATGCTGGAGAGCGATATCGTATTTACCTTCTGCCGAAAAGCACATACCCAAGTGATATTGCACCTCATCGTTGTAAGGGTCCAGTTTATTGGCTTTGCGGAAATTTAAGCGTGCCTGCCGATAATCCTTTAGTTTGAGATAGCACTCACCTATGCAGGCAAAGAGTTCACTATCAGGGCCTATATTTTCGAGGGCGTCTAAATAAATTTTTAGAGCCAATTTAAATTTACACATTTGGAAGGCGAGCTCACCACAGTCTTTATAGCCCAATTCAAACATAGGTTGTATCAGGAAGCTGTATTCGTAGGCGTTGAGTGCGTCTTCATATTCGCCGATGCAAGACAAAGCCTGACCGAGGTTGTACCATGCCAGGTAAGCATAAGGATCTCTATCCAGCAATATATTCAAGTATTCAATACCCTGATGATAATTACGTTGAGACTCCATATAGCACCACAGTTTCTCCATGGCGGCTTCATTGGAAGGCTCCTCATCCAACACCAATTTAATCTGGTGCAACATTTGATGATAATCCTTCAGCTTCTCGTGTATCGTCGCTTTGGAAATCGCAGCATTGAGCTTGTCACGATAGGAGCCGGATAGGGAAACGTCACACAACAGGCTAAAGGCACGGTTGTATTCCTTTTCAGAAATCAGGCAATTAGCCTTGAGCAGTTTAACTTCATTTTCAGATGGACTCAACAGCAGTGCCTGATCCAAGGCGTCAAAAGCCTCAGTGGTATTGTTCAGCGCCAAAAGAATCTGTGCTTTTTTCAAAAACAAGTCGGGGATGCCGCTATATCGTTCAAGAGCCAGATCTGTAATCTCAAGTGCCTTATCAAAAATGCCTTCTTTTTCAAAATACAAAATCAGCTCAAAAAAATCTTTCTCTACCAATAATCCGAGGTCACCATTTTGAGACAACTCTTCATATTCACTCACAAAACTGGGGATTGAATTATTATAAGAGTTATTGTTTTCGTTCATATATACTGTTCACTTAAATGGGATTCATTCAATTAAGCGGTAAAGATATGTTTTATCTCAAAGTGTTCACACTATTTTTTTACATATTTTTTTCTGTAAAGCGTGATTAAATAAGGCTTTGCGAAAAAATACCATATTTAAAATACCCTTTAACACAATGTATTAAGTATTTGAAAAAAACGTACTTTATACTTTTGACATTCCAATACTTTATAATACAACAAATAAGATATTACAAATAATCCATATCAATACACCTACTTATTCAATTGATTATCAGCACACATATTCACGACTCGAATATGTTAATGTTTATGCACATAAAAAGGGCTGTTAATATGACCATCCGAAACTATATGCAAGACAATACCGCGCGAGTAACTAAAATTATTATCAGGGCGTGTCCCCGCTTTTGAGGAGCGGGGTCGGGCTATCCGCTGTACTTCCTCCTTGCGTCGGTCGTGCCGCTTCTATCCCTCACGCATTCCGTGCACGCAGTGGGGGGAGGCTCGATCTCAGGCAATGGCAGGCCTTATCATTCAGCCATATCTTGATCCATATCATCGATGACTTGTTGGATAGCGGCGGCATAGATAGCATCCACTTCATCATGAGAAGGCACATTGAGGTCAGGATTGATTTTCAGTATATGCTGCATCAGCGATTCCATACACGATATGCGCATGTTTAACTTGACAATCTCTTCATACACATTGATATCAGAAGACATAATACTACGATTTTTGAGGGTGCAAGATAAGGAAAAATCATGGATCCATGGATTTTCGCTTCCGGCTATTTGTACTAAATATCTACATTTGACATTCCGCCATTATTAGGTTGTGGCATAGTCTTGACCCTTGTTTAGCACCCTGATACAGCATATCCAATCCATAGAGGCATCAGTAAGTCATTAAAACAAAAACGCTATTTAACCGGCATAAAAGAATAGAGCATCCTATGTTTAAATGAGAAAACTTTATTCAATTTTGATATCCTTTTGAATTCTATGCTATTGCTCGCATATAGAATCTCTAATATAATTCCTTCTTAATGCTTCACCACCCGACATGTCCTTACACCATCCATTGTCAACAACCTAATAAAATAGACTCCGGCAGGACAAGAACCAAAGTCAAAGTTCAACTCGGATTGCCCCTTCGATGCTAACGGCACATGGACCATCCTTCCCTGAATATCCGTCACGGTTATAGTCGCGATAGCAGAGGCTTTGCCATGGAGGAGAGTAACATTGCTTGAAAAAGGATTGGGGTAAGCCATTATTTCTTGTGATGTGGATGTTATAAGGCTCTTGGAAGTATTGATTTTCCAGACTTCGTCCAGAAAGGCAAGGCGATCGGTGAGCCAACCCTTCAGAAAATCTATTTCTTCGCCGTATGAATTGCCTACAAAGTAGTTGGGCCACACATACTGACCCAGTACAGGCCAACGCTCAAAGTTGCGGTCTTTGGCGACGTCCAATAGTGTGGATAGTGAATCAATTAATCCAAATATATGCGCATCGGATAGCTGATTCTGACGAAGTTCGTTCCACCTCAATTTCAATTCGTCCTGAAAAGTAGAATCTTCCAAAAACCGTTTCCACCAAAAGTGTATCACCCATCCGTCTCCCGGACACACTTCATTAAAGTCATTGATGACCAGCCCTTCCGGATTGCCTCCCGTACAATAGTCCACATTGCCCAATCCCAGATTGTAATCCCACACCGGGCCGAATTTTATCTTACCGCCTTCACTATCGCGCTGCTTATAAAAAAAAGTACTGAGGCGATACGCATCCACATTCTTGGTGAGCTCATTCACGATAATATAGTCTGCCAAACTTTTAGCATCGATATATTTGCGGTATCCATCGGTCGAGTCTGCATATCCGACGCTCTGCAACACGTCTTCCAGCTGATCGATATAGCTGTGTATGTAGTCCCTTTGAGGTTGCGTGATATTCTTATTTTTGGGGTATTCATACTGAAAAAAAGTGGTCTGCCAGCTACCAGGGATGGGCGGATATTTAGATTCCCATCCTTCACCGCTATTGGTGCCTGTCATCTTATCTATCTTGATGATATATCCACCCGTCAGAGCGTCGCCACTATTATCATTTGCCGACATCTTGGCAATATTAACCCGATTTTTGCCGCGTTTTATTTTTTCTATCAACATATAGACGCCTTTATAATCACCATCAATGATTAATTCACAATATTGCAGACGGGGAGCATAGTCCATAAAGGTACCTGCCAGTGTATAGGCTAAGGCATCTCGCATCAACGTCTTGTCATTGTAAGTGGCATTGAAAGTCCAGTCGCTTTCTTTAGGCATACCGAGCAGTTTGACTTCCAGTTCGGAGCTATCCGCATTCAAAGTTTCGAATCCATACGGCTTCTTTGGAAACATCTGGGAAGAAGAGCCTCTTAGCTCGATGCCTATCTTGCTATTGTAATGAAAGGTCGTGTCAATGACATAATTTACTTTACCTTCACCATTGTAAATAATTTTCATGTCCACCGTAATTTTTGGATCATCCGGTATTTCTTGTCCATGCGTATCCATAATAACGATGGGCAAGTTGGATTGGGTGAGATTAACCTGTGCTGAAAGGTCTAACACGAGAAAAATAAAGCTGAATAAAAATAAAAAATGTCGATAAAGTTGCATAAGAGATATTTTACATGATGGACAAAGATATAAATATAATGAAATAAAGATTTCCTTTTTTGATAGTCCGTAGGATGCTGAGATCAGTGGGAGAAACAAAATAAAAACCATCCTATTTTATATCATTTACTATTTGAAACTAACCATTCCCTTTATTTAGTCGATAACATTGTCCTTTTCAGCGAAAAATTTAAATCGTTGGGGTATTTTCCGTATATTTATCCCAATTTTTTTATTACTAATACTAAAATCAAATAATGTTTTCATGAAGTTACATCAGATTAAACTGGCCATAATAGCCGGTATCATTACGATGATTCTTCCCAGGCTCAGTATGGCTCAGGTGGAAGGATTTGTCAAAGGTCCTTCCGTAGAAGGAATTACAGAATATACACTCACCAAAAATGGTCTGAAAGTATTGCTTTTTCCTGAACCTTCCAAGCCAACTATCACGGTCAACATCACATACCTCGTGGGTAGCCGACATGAAGGTTATGGCGAGACCGGTATGGCGCACCTTTTAGAACACATGGTATTTAAAGGAACACCTAATCATCCGGATATTCCGGCTGAATTAACCAAGCATGGCGCACGCCCCAATGGTACAACGTGGTTAGATAGAACCAACTACTTTGAAACCTTCGCCGCATCAGACGAAAACCTCAACTGGGCGCTCGACCTTGAAGCAGACCGTATGGTCAACTCTTACATAGCTAAGAAAGACCTCGTGAGTGAAATGACCGTCGTGCGTAATGAATTTGAACAAGGAGAAAATGACCCTACCAGTATCTTAATGGAAAGAGTTGTATCTACTGCATACTTATGGCACAATTACGGCAAATCTACCATAGGCGCACGATCCGATATCGAAAATGTTCCAATCGAAAGACTACAGGCATTTTACAAAAAATATTATCAGCCCGACAACGCCGTATTGGTTGTGGCCGGACAAATTGATGTCAACAAGACATTAGGATTGATTAAAAAATATTTCGAACCTATACCAAAACCGGATCGCGAAGTCAATAAGTTATATCCAACTTATACATTAGACCCTGTGCAGGATGGCGAACGTAGCCTCGTGCTTCGCCGTACCGGTGATGTACAGGCTGTGATGGCTGCATACCATATTTGCCCCGGTGCACATCCGGATTATGCTGCTTTAGAAATGTTAAACGCTATTATCACGGATGATCCAAGTGGTATTATGTATAAAGAGTTGGTCGAAACAAAAAAAGCAACCAATGTTTTTGCATTTAGCTTTGAACTGAAAGAGCCGGGTTTAATGCTTTTCGGAGCAACTGTTCCCGTAGATAGCTCTCTCGCCAATGTCAAGTCTATTTTGACAAAAAGATTGGATCTGATACCCGGCATGTCATTCTCACAAGCTGACCTGGATCGTCAAAAACAAAAACAACTCAAATATTGGGATATGACATTCAACAATGTCGAAAGAGTAGGAACCAACCTGAGTGAATACATCGCTCAAGGCGACTGGAGATTGACTTTTATTTCAAGGGATAACATAAAAAATGTTACATTAGACGACCTTAAACGCGTTGCTTCAACATACTTCAAAAGCAGCAACAGAACGATAGGAGAATTTATTCCGGACAAAAACCCGGATAGAGTCGATGTCCCCGGACCGATTGACGTTGCAGCAGTCGTAAAAGACTATAAAGGCAAAGAAAAAATCGCCGAAGGAGAAGCCTTTGACCCTTCCCCTGCCAATATCGACAAGCGGACTTCTACTGTTAAATCCAAAAATTCCAATTTTGAAATAGCATTACTTCCTAAGCAGACAAGAGGTAATGTCGTAGTAGCCAATATTACACTCCGATTGGGCGATATCAACTCATTGAAAGGCAAAAGTTCGACAGCCGACTTAGCTGCTTCTATGCTCGACAAAGGCACTAAAACCATGACGAAGCAACAAATATCGGATGCATTCGACAAGTTAAAGTCAAGGGTATCTTTTGGCGGTGGCGCTACCAGCTGTAACGTGAGAATTGAAACCACGAAGGAAAATCTAAAACCTACTCTCGATCTCGTCGCAGAAATCCTTAAACACCCTGCCTTCCCTGAAAGTGAATTTGATATCTTAAAAAATCAGGAAATCAGTAGCATAGAAGAGCAGAAAAGCGAGCCCAACAGCTTAGCCGGAATCGAGTTCTCAAGAGCTTTACGTGCTTATCCGAAAGACGATCCTCGCTATACACCGACATTAGACGAAAATATAGCTATGGTGAAAGCTGTAAAACTGGATGACATCATTAAGTTTCACAAAGAATTTTATGGTTCGACAGATGCTACGGCCTCCGTTGTCGGCGACTTCACAAAGGTAGAAATAGAAAAAATGATGTTGGAATCATTTGGCTCCTGGAAGGCTAAAAAGCCGTACAAGAGAATCGAGAATACCTATCAAGCTACTAAAGCTCAGGAAAAGGTAATCAATACACCTGACAAGGCCAATTCGCTTTATTTGGCAGGGTTTACCGTAGAGATGAAAGATTCAGACCCTGACTATGCGGCAATGCTTCTGGCCAACTATATGATGGGTGGAGGATTTCTCAACTCTCGCCTGGCGACAAGAATACGTCAGAAAGAAGGCTTGAGCTATGGGGTAGGTTCGCAATTCAGCGCTTCATCATTGGATAAAAACGGCGCATTTACAGTATATGCAATCAGTGCGCCTGAAAATTCAGAGAAAGTAAATACTTGCGTCAAAGAAGAAATTGCAAGAGTCAACAAAGATGGATTTACTGCTGAGGAACTGGAAGCCGCTAAATCCGGATTTTTGCAATCACGTCAAGTAAGCCGCTCACAAGATGCATCATTGGCAGGCATGCTCAACAACAACCTGTATCTTGACCGCACCATGCAGTTTGACGACAAAATGGACAATGCAATCAAAGCTTTGACTCCGGCTCAGGTAAATGCAGCTTTCAATAAGTACATTACACCTGAAAAATTATTGGTTGTCAGAGCCGGTGATTTCGAAAAAGAAGTAGAAAAGAAACCGTAGATCGTACACAACACATGTCAAACAGAATATTCTTCATACCTCAAGGTAGGAATCAAAGAATATTTATGTGCTCTTAATGAATGGTGATATTATTTTGACAAATAATGTAACCCCAATTAGACACAATACATGTAGCGTCCAAAAGACATCGTAATAATAAATCAAAGACCGTCTCCTAATTGGGACGGTCTTTTTTTGTCAACGCATTTTATGGTTTATCCCATAACGATGAGTATATAACCTTGCATATTTTCCTTATAAATTGCAGAATACTCTTTTCCTTTAAACTATTTATTGTATTTTCGCATTGTAATCGTCTGACAATAAGTTATTCACCGATCTTTACTTAAGATAAATCTTGACACCATGAACGAAAACAACCTTCTAAATAGTGATAAACTGTATTTCTCCATCTCAGAAATAGCAGAGTCCTTCGGCGTGTCAACCTCCCTCATCCGCTACTGGGAGACCGAATTTACCTTCCTGCGTCCCCACAAAAACAGCAAGGGAGACCGCCGATTTACTAAACAAAATATCGAGCAACTCCAACTGATCTACAACCTCGTCAAAGTACGCGGCTTTACCCTTGATGGTGCCAAAAATGAACTGAAGCAAAATCGTAAAAAATTGGAAACCATTGCCTCTCTAACTCAAAAATTGGAAGGCATTAAAAAAGGACTCACCGAGTTGAAGGATGAAATGACCGTAGAGGATTGAGTTTTTTGACATCTCCACTGTCCATCAAATATCACATTTTAATAAATTTTAACTGCCTCGCGTATCCGGTTTCATCCATTAGCATCAAAATAAAAATCCCCGAATGAAGCATACTGATGTCAATTGCAGAACAAAATGGTTGTTCGGTCAATATTTGCCCTGAAAGGTTGATAATTCGGTATTTCATAAACGTTAAATGGGTATTAAGCAATAGCATATCTTGCGCCGGATTGGGGAATAACAAGACTTCTCCATTAGAAAGAACATCTTTTGAAATACTATTGGGCGTCAGGTCAACCTCAATTACTACAGTATCTATGGAAAATGAGTTTAGACTATCTGTTACTTTCACTTGAAACACATAAGTGCCCGTCTGAAGTCTGCTCACATCAACAATAGAGTCATTAAATGTATTAAAATATGCGTAAGTAGGTCCACTGATCTGTTCCCATATATAGCTGGCAATTCTTCGCCCCGGATATGGCTGAGCCACAACCTGTAACGTTTTCGCTTTGGAATGAATAGTATCATCTGAAGAAGCGAGGATTGAAGGTGGAAAAAACGGCGGTTCTTCATATCCATTACAGCCGGGCGCATCCGGATTGGCGACGCATTGAGCCGCCGGAACCAGGATACTACTTCGAAGAGAAAAAATATCTACCGGTATTGCAGCGGGTTGACTCCATGTCTGAGCATAGTCTGCCGCCATATTGGTATAGTATGGAGCAATCTCACCATTTCCTCCGACTCCGGCTTTGTTCCTTCCACAGAAATACATCTGGCCATTGGCGGATTCGAAATAAGAAAAGAAAGTATAAGGCATGGTACCATAAATATTTACAAAATCGCGACGTGAAGGCGCTATATGTTGCGGTGTGGTAATAATGGTATCTCCATCCATGCCACCGTAAAAATTGTAAATATTTTTGTCAAACATAGTGCCGTTGCCAACTTCACCTTGCGCACTATGCCCCCACCCCCACAATGTGGAGTCCGCTAAAATAGCATGTGTACTGGTTGTGTTGGTTACAATCATCCGAACCGGGCTCGGCATATTCAAATCCAAAAGAATGGGAGTAATCTGTGGGCCAATATCGGATCTACCTATACCCAGCAGATTGGGCCTGCCCCATGCCTTCACAGAATCCCGGCCACATACGGCATAGCCTATTTGATGCCCTCCGGCGACGGATGTAGCATGGTTGATGCCGGGAACCTTGTTTAATGTCAGGAACATATCTCCGGTACATGGATATCCTTTGGGAACCTGATATGGATCACATCCACCTGCGCCGGTATAGACAGTACCATCGCTAAAAAGTACAATAGCAAATCCACCGGAAACAACCTGAATCGCTTTCTTATTAGCCGGCAAAGGCACTTGTCTTGGTTTGTTCTGAATGATTACGTCGCCTGTACCATCCAGACTAAAGCCTTGTCCATCATCTTTGCCCCACCACCACAAGGTTGAATCAGCCCCTTTGATAGCATACCAGCCGAGGCTGCCATATCCTGCAAACATAGACAGCATCGTGATGCCTGTAAAAGGATTGCCCAGCTCGTCGGTAGTAATCATCGTTGCAAAAGAATAATCTCCGCCACCGCCATCACCTGCAATACCATGATCACACCCTGAAGTACTTGGTTCACCGAGCGTCCACACTCTGTTATATTGGTCAATGGCAGCGTTCTGGTGCAAACCACCATAGGCTTTGATAAATTTCGGCATCGGTAGTCCATTGGCTTGTCGTGTCGGTATCGGCATACCCGGATTGGCTTCACCGCCTGTGGCAAGATATTGAGAAGCAAGGCTACCGGCAGCCCACAACGTTGAGTCCTTATGTATATAATGAATCTGATATTCACCGACTGCAACTTTTTGCATTCTATCATATACCGCTGTTTGAGAAAATAACATATTAACAAATGCAATACATATAATACTTGATGTTATGGAGATATGTCATTTTTTCATATTAATATGTTTTATTTTTGAACGCTAACTTATTTGACAAAATTAACCCAAATTCACATTAAAGGCAAAAATATTGTATTAAGTCCAAATCCCGCATAATACAAATGAGGAAACGATTCGTACATCGGGATTGTCCTCATAATCAGCATTGGACGGTTTTTCAAAACCTTATTTGCTGAATTCGGTCTAATACCGATTTGACTTTTAATACCCCTACGAAGACCGGTTTATCTTTGATGCTGCTACGCGGTCGCTGAACAACGAATACTCACAAGAACGGATGTCTCTGCCTTAATGAATAGGTGGAAGATGTGCTTTTGTTTATTCGTCTTAATATTGGCAGAAGTCCTAATTCTTAATATACCTGAATGAGAACTTCAGAAGGAATATGTAATTTTTCAGTTAATTTACGTATAATTTCAAGTGATAATTTTCTTTTTCGATTTAATATTTCACTTGCCCTACTTTTTAATCCAATGATTTGAGCTAAATCATTTTGTGAAAGATCAAGTTGTTCCATTCTGAACTTAATTGCTTCTATTGGATCAGGTAGTCCAATAGAATAATATGTATTTTCATAATTTTCAATTAATATTCCAAGAATTTCCAATTCATCTCCTTCTTTGGTTCCAGGTATTGCATCAAAAATTACTTCAAGCCTTTCTAAAGCTTGGTTGTAGTCTTGTTCTGTTTTTATTGGTTTTAATTTCATCTTGATCAAATTTTATTTGCGTTTATTTTATTATATTCTGCATGTGTTCCGATAAATCGAATCCACATCATTTGATAATCAAAGTTAATTTTAGCAATTAAGCGATAATTATTTCCCTTGATATTAAAACAAACTCTATTATCTTCTAAAATACTAGCATTAGGATATTCAGCTTTAAGTTCGTTGAAATTTTTCCATTTTGCAGTTACAGCTTCTTGATACCAAGACTTTAATTGCTGTTCACATTCAGAATGCTTTTCCCAAAACTCACGTAATATTTTTTTTGATATTACTCTCAATTTTATTTCTTTCGACAAAGATAAAAGTTAATTCCCAAAATGGGAATTTTTTATTCGTTTTTATCTTGTAGGATTTCGGCCAACTCTAAGGAATATTGATTGGCTTTATGCAACATACCTTTACCGGACTATACATGCCTATCAACTCCGTTATACTACGGGACAAATGTATTTCAATGCGATTGCTATCAACACAAATATGGTAAAGAGTGAATATACTATGTATGGAGGAGAATATCTAAGGTTTTAACCCTAAAAATTAATGCCCTACGAAGACCGGTTTATCTTTGATGCTACTACGCGGTCGCTGAACAACGAATAATCAAAAGCACGGAGGGCTCTGTCTTAATGAATAGGTGGTAGATGTGCTTTTGTTTATTCGTTTTAATGTTGAGCTTTCGTTTTTTTATGCAGTTAAAGGATTTATATGTATTTGTCCTCCAACCGCTTTCAATACTTTCATTATAGTTGAAAATTGAGGTTTTGCTCCTTCAGATAATGCCTTGTATAAACTTGGTCTGCTCATTCCAGTTTCTTCGGCAATTTTAGTCATACCAATTGCTTTGGCAACATGTCCGATTGCTGTTATAATTTCAGCATCACAACCTTCTTCCAAAACTGCATTTAGATATTCAGCAATCATTTCGTTGCTGTCTAAATAGTCTGCAATATCAAATTTTGATGTTTCCATTTCTACTTTTTTAATTTGTTCCAAATTTTTTTTGCTTTTTCAAAGTCTTTTTGTTGGGTTGATTTATCTCCACCAATTAGTAGTATAATAATTTTCCCGTCCGTTATTTTGAAATAAATTCTATAGCCTTTTGCATAGTTGATTTTTAATTCACTAATTCCATTTCCAACTGATTTACAATTCCCAAAATGTTCTTCATTTTCTAATTTTTGAAGTCTAAACAAAATTTTTGCTTTAGCCCTCAAATCATTTAGTTTTTTTCAACCACTTGTCAAATTCTATTATTTTTTCAATAAAATACATTGTCCAGTTCTGTATTCATTTGGATACAAAATTATAAAAATAATTTCAATGTTGCAAGTTAAAAATGGATTGTTTCGGTTTGGTATAATGACGCACAACTAAAAGGAATATTGATTGACTTTATGCAACAAACCTTTACCGGACTATACATGTCGATCAACCCCGTTATACTACGAGACAAATGTATTTCAACCTATGTTAAGTATTTGAAAATATTGAATCGATAAAGGATTCGTAATCATGAACAGATTTGATGAGTGGCTTAGGGGCATAGTGCTGCTCATAGTCGTTAAGAAAGTAGCGCAGTATCTGACAATATGTTTTTATCGTACGCGGTGATAAGTTTTTCAGGATTATAAATTCCTAGAATTCACGATTCCATGCTGCTATTTTGCTTTGTATTTTCATGGTATTTTTTACTGAATACTCATGCAAAAATAATGCCGCATTATATTATATCTACCTGATTATCATGTAGATACACATAGGGTCAGTTCAACGATTTATGGCTTGATACAAGCAGGGCATTTTAACACTACTGTTGATGCGAGAACCTCAATTCAAATATAACACAAAAGTTCAAATGGTGCAATTCACCCCTGCTTGCGTTCAAATCACTTGTTAGGCGCAAACCCTTGTATCAGCTCAAGTTGTCTGCTACAAACTGCTTACAATACTCCTTTATTATCTGTCTGACTTTTCTAAATTCGGCACTAATTTCCTCGTCCACTCCTGTCGCTTTTGCTGGGTCTGGAAAATTTTGATGATTTTTTTTTGCTTTTGTCAAAAAAAACGGGCAACGCTCTTTAGCATTATCACAAACAGTAATAACAAAATCAAAATTTATATTTCGATACTCGTCAATATTGTTTGAAGAGTGATTTGATATATCAATACCATCTTCTTGCATTGTCACAATAGCTTTTGGGTTTACACCGTGCGTCTCAACTCCTGCACTGTAAACGTCTGCTTTATTGTTTGCAAAGTGTCGTAAGTAACCTTCTGCTATTTGACTTCTGCAACTGTTTCCAGTACAAAGTACTAAAATCTTCTTTTTCATAGTTTAGCAACAACCTGAATTAGGTGCGCAACAATTAGTGGGCTTTTCTGCATAAACTGTTATGCTTCTGATGACAGTTGGATTGGCTTTATACTGAGTTATTTCTTCATCATTCAAATAATTTTTCAGAATGTCGTCAGGAACGATTATGGGTTTGTCTTTTTGAATTTGCAAATTGGTAAAACCTACTTCACTTGCATAACTCAAATATTCTTCTTTATCAATCGCACTTGCCACACAACCTGCATACATTTCTGCCGCAGTTCTTATTTTTTCGGGTAGTTCACCGATTAAAACAATATCTGAAATACTGAAATGTCCGCCAGGTTTTAACACTCGGAACATATCGGCAAAAACCGCTTGTTTATTGGGAACAAGGTTTAAGACACAATTGCTAACAATTACATCTGCCATATTAGCTGTAACAGGCATATTTTCAATATCTCCTTGTCTAAATTCAACATTATTAAAACCCAATTTTTCTGCATTTTGTCGGGCTTTATCAATCATTGCATCCGTAAAATCTATGCCGATTACTTTCCCTGTTTCGCCTGTTTCTGCTCTTGCAACAAAGCAATCATTACCAGCTCCGCTACCCAAATCAATCACGATGTCTCCTTTTTTTATTTTGGCAAATTGAGTAGGCAAGCCACAACCCAAACCTAAATCTGCATCCGGATTGTAGCCTTCAAGTTCGTTGTATTCTTCACTCATTATATTATACACTTCGGTACTGCAACCACCGGCGCCACAACAGGATGAGGTATTGGTTTCTTTGTCTTGTAAAGCAATTTTGCTGTATTTCTGCTTTACCATTTCTTTGATTTCTTGTTCTGTGCTCATTGTATTTAAATTCATTAATTAGAGATTGATTAACAACAGTTTTGCTTGGTAACTGTTGTGATGATTTTTGAAAAATAATTTTTAAGAATTTCAAAAGTTTTTTCATCAATGCAGTAACAAATCGCATTGCCTTCGATGTTTCCTTTTATTAGCCCTGCGTTTTTTAGTTCTTTTAAATGTTGCGAAACAGTTGGTTGAGCAAGCGGCAATTCGTTTCCGATGTCTCTGCAAATACAAGCATTTACTTTCAACAAATACTCTATGATAGCCACTCTTGCTGGATGTCCCAATGCTTTTGCAATAGTTGCAATTTGATTTTGTTGGTCTGTAAAGTGATCTGTTTTTGTTGCACCCATTTATATTATTTAATTAATATTGCAATATTACGATAAAGAATTTAATTGTAAAATAATTTTCGTGATTTTTAAAATAAATGTATTAATTGTTAAAAGTTTTTTCAGACTGTTTTATTTCCGTCTGTTGTTGACACGGCTGTTTGTAGGGTTATTTCAACTCTAAGGAATATTGATTGGTTTTATGCAATAAACCTTTACTGGCCTATACATGCCAATCAACCCTACTATACTAAAGGACAAATGTATTTCAATGCGATTGCTATCAACACAAATATAGTAAAGAGTAGGTGAATATAATATGTATGGAGGAGATTTTAACAAGCTTGAGGAGTGGTTTAGGGGCATAGTGCTGCTCATAGTCGTGGAGAAAGTAGCGCAGTATCTGACAATACGTTTTTATCGTACGCGTTAATACGTTTTTCAGGATTATAAATTCCTAGAATTCACGATTCCATGCTGCTATTTTGCTTTGTATTTTCATGGTATTTTTTTACTTAATATTCATGCAAAAACAATGCCATATTATATTATATTTATCTGATTTTCTTTTATATACGCATAGTGTTTATTTTAATGTTTTGACAACTTTGTGCGGGCTGTGGAATAGAAACATCCCGAATATTAAGGATTGAATTTTGCTCTTCACCCTAGCTTTTGCAAAACTGCTCGTAAGCAGTACGTTCTCTTTTCATATCGTTGTCTGAATTAAGATGTTTTTTTTTGCTAGTTTGTAGTCCTCCTTCATAGTTGATGCCATACCAGAACCGAAATGAATACCTGTCTGTCTAATAAATCCGTCATAAACAATCTTGTCTTTAAATGGCAGAAGAGTTGTCTGAACAAGAACGGGGAAACGATCAAAAAAATGGTCAAAACTGTCCCCCAAGGCTTTTACAGCATAAAACTTATTATCTTTTGTGTCTATGAAAATGGCGTTATTGGTTAAGCATTTAAAAATTACAAAGTCACTGGTTATTGACTTTTTGAATCCTGTCAAAATTGAGATTTGTTATGTTCTTAATTTGTCAAAATTAGTAGTGAAATAGTCGTCTAATAATTGCTTATTGTCAAGGAAAAAGTCACGACACTTTAACTTTACTGAAAAGTCTGAGCCAACAAATTTCTTGAAGCTCAATGTTTCGTCAATGATTTTACTTTTCTGTCCAACGAAAAATAAAAAGTCAATATGAATATCTAAAAAAGTCTTATACTCTATGTCTGCAAGTGTCATCCTGTTGTTTCTTAAACTTACTGCTACGTCCGGCAAATTGGCAATGGAGGGGCAATTTAGCACAAATGTTGTTTTCATCATCTATATGTTGTTGCTTAGTCGTCCTAAAATGCCACATAACGGTCAAGTGTACACGACTCCGATTCATCGGGACAGGCTGTTCAGACATTTTGGAGGCATGTGCGAACACACAATGTTATGTCGGGTGATGCTATTCATTAATATTTTTATTTACATCTATTTTCTGATGCAAAATTCTATCAATATAGATGGTGTCGCTTTTTTTCTTAAATATAATCATATGTGACTTTATATTAACTTTCTATGTCCTTTTTTTATTTCATCGATTGTAGTTCCTACAGTTGGATTGCTGCAAATATTGTCAATTACAGTAAATATTTGCATAAAGTATCTATTTGCTTGTTTTTTTTGACCATTGTTCAGCTGTGTAATCCCAAATTTCATCTAAGTCTTTTAAAGCCAATCTGCTTAATACGAAGTTCAACTTCATTTAGTGTAACTTTGATTTAGTTTTCTAAATGTTTTATAGGGTCAAAGTTATTAACATATCCACTTTTTTCTCCGGCTTCAATGGCTTCTCTAAGGATCTTAATTCTTTGCTCCCTTTCATCCACAAGCCTTAAGCCCTCTCTTATTACTTCACTTGCAGATGAATATCTACCTGACTCAATACTTTTTGC
>CAKUWM010000028.1 GCA_934699305.1 uncultured Saprospiraceae bacterium
GGTTATGTTAACCTATTTCAGACAAAATCAGCCTGACGCCTTGGCGTATGAGGCAGTGATGGATCTTGGTAATTATTATTATTCCAGAAAAAATTATGATGAGGCTATTTCGTTTTATGCCATGATAGACCCCACTACTCTATCAGACGAGCAAAAATCAGAAATCAAGTTTAAACAAGGCTATGCCCAGTTTTTCAAGAAAAAATATCCGGAAGCAAAATCATCATTTGGTGCTATAAAAAACATAAAAAACAAATATTATGACCAGGCCAACTATTATTATGGGCTGTCATGCTATTACACGGATGATTTTGACAATGCAGTAGCCGCGTTTAAGTTGTTGACACAAAGCAAGCGTTATAAATCTGTTGTCCCTGCACATATATGTCAAATTTTACTTGCTCAAAAAAAGTATGATGAGCTAATAGCCTTCGTCGAGCCTCTCTTAGGCGATTCAGATATCAAAAAACAACCTGAATTAAGACAGATGTTAGGTCAAGCTTATTTCGGCAAAGGAGACTACGAAAAAGCGCTACCTTACTTAGAAGAATATACTGAAAATACCTCTAAAAAGACCAATGAAGATTATTTCAGACTCGGCGTATCTCAATATAAGATTAAAGAATACAACAAAGCCGTTACCAATCTTAAGGCTTTGGAAGGCGACAACACTGAAATGGGTATGTATGCCATGTTTTATTCGGGTGACGCTTATCTCAAATTGAATGACAAAAATGCTGCACGTAACGCTTTCCAGAAAGCATCGACTAAAGATTATGACAAACAAGTGGTTGAAGAATCACTTTTCAATTATGCCAAACTCTCTATTGAGCTGGGCTATGACAAAGAAGCATTGACGACACTCCAACAGTTTAAGCCCGACTCTAAGTTTTACAACGAGGCTCAAGAACTAATCAGCGACGTTTTAGTCAGCTCTCAAGATTATGAAAAGGCAATTAAACTATTAGAATCTATTCCTGACAAGTCAGTTAAGATGACAGAAACGTACCAAAAAGTGTTATTTTATCGAGGTGTTCAACTGCACTCGCAAAGCTCTTGGGATGCCTGTCAGCCTTTGTTTAAAAAAGCGATGGTTACAGGATCCGACTTGCAGATTAAAGCATTGTCCCACTTCTTTATCGGCGATGCAATGTACAATAAAGAAGATGTTAAGAATGCCCGATTAGAACTCAATACATTTATTGGGATGGCTAAAGGAATGAGCAATCTTCCACCTCAATCCAGTATTGCAGCTGCCAACTATGACTTAGGATATACATACTTCGATGAAGGTAACTACAATGAAGCATTGAAGTATTTTGACCAAGCGATGAGTGGCTTTAAAGCTTACAAAGCTTCCGATGACCCCTACGTGGGAAGTGGAATAATCCCCGATATAACCTTGAGGATTGGTGACTGCTACCTCAAAAAGAATAATTACAACAAAGCCAAAGAAAATTATGACCTCGCAATCACACGCAATTACCCTAATCTGGTGTATGCAATGTTTCAAAAGGCAATAATCTCAGGATTACAAGGCGACCGTAACGCTAAAATAAATGCTTTGAGAAATATAGCGGACCGTTATAAAGAATCCGATTATGCTGATGATGCGTTGTTAGAATTAGGAACGACCTACGATGGAATGAATCGTCCATTGGACGGTATCGCTACGCTTAATCGTCTCATTAAAGAACACGGCAAGAAGTCCAATTTAGTTAATAAAGCGCTGTTAAAAATGGGTTTAATGTATTACAACACCAATGATTACAACAATGCTTTGGCAACATATAAAGAAGTATTTAAATATAACCCGACTAAAGATGAAGCAAATGCTGCCTTGACAGCCATAAAAGAAATATACATCAACGACCTGAAAAAACCGGATGAATACTTTGCTTATGCTGAATCTCTCCCCGGATACAAAGCAAGTACCGATGAAAAAGAAGGTGCGGCTTATCAGGTTGCTGAAAATTACTATCAGGAAGGTAAATACCCGGAAGCTATAACAGCTCTTACCGAATATATTAAAAAATACCCCAAAGGTGCCAATACCATGGAGGCTATCTTTTTTAGAGGCGAATGCTATACTACGCTGAAAAAATACAACGAAGGGTTGGCTGACTACAAGGCGATCATCGCTTTAGGCAACAATGAATATTATAAAGATGCCCTTGAAAAAGCAGCCATTATAAGCTATAATTATAACCAAAATTTTACAGATGCTTACCAGTATTATTCGACTCTTGCTGAAGTAGAAACCAAAGAAGATAAGAAATTTGAAGCTCAACTCGGTGCATTGCGAAGCGCCCACAGAATTGGCAACAATACAGAAGTTATAAGGATTGCGGATTTAGTAATTAAAAATACGCGTGCCTCAGTAGCTCAAAAAACCTCAGCCAACTTCTATCGAGGGAAATCTTCACAAGATTTAAAAGATTACAACACAGCCTTGGAAAGCTACAACGAAGTTATCAGAAATTCTGAAAATGAACAAACCGCAGAATCAAGATATCGCGTTGCCCAGATTTATTATATGCGCAACGACCTCTCTTCAGCTGAACAACTTGCCCAGGAAGCAATGGAAGCCAATAACAATTATCCTTACTGGGTTGCTAAGTCCCTCATTTTAACTGCTGACATTCTGACGGACAAAAAAGATTATCTCAACGCCAAAGCCGCTTTAGAAGCTGTAATAGATAATTTCCACGACGATAAAGAAATATCAAATGAAGCAGCAACCAAACTTGAAGCCGTAAAAAAGAAAGAAAATAGCGGCAAATAAAGGCAACAATAGTGCCTATAATTTTCCGAAATAAATAAATAAATCTGTTTTTCTAACATTATATCAGAACAACAATGAGATTAATTCATAAAATAAAACAAAACATAACGATCAATAACTTCTTCGTATTGATTATCATTTGTATGGGTAATATAGCTTTCGCCCAAACCGATCTACCTTCCGGAAAAGTGGAAGTCATCAAAAGCTATGACGCTCAACTACTTGAATCTAACAAACTTCAACTTCAAGGTAAGCATCCTGAATCCAATACGGATAAAAAAGTATTTACCTATGACATCCGGCCGGAAATCAAAGAAAAGAAACCAGGCATCAAAGAAGAAGTAGCCAATATCAAGCCACTGACTATGTCTGCAGAAAAGCTGAAAGAGTCGTATAAAGGTTATCTCAAACTCGGCACAGGATTCCCTCTGGCAGGTTTTGTAGAAGGTGCATACTCCTCCACCAATACTAAAAATTATTTCATTGACTTATATGGTCATCATTATGGAATCTATTCCTCGCCACGAGAAAATCAGGTCTTTGCAGAAACAAGCATTGGGCTAAGTGGAACCAACTATCTGGAAGCAGGCGTAGGAATGAATGGGCATGTCAATGTTGACTTAAATAATTATAGATATTATGGAGGCTACAACCCTGCTGATACAAGCTTTCCGGGCGACCCTGCCAAACGCAAATTCACCAATGTCGGCGCCGGAATTAAAATTTTTAACTCGAAGAAAAATAGCTTAGATCTTGAATATTGGGCAGGAGTGGATATGTATGGATACAAAGATAACTTCGCTTCGACAGAAAGAGGTTTTAACTTAGATATCGGAGCCATCAAATGGATAGCCGACCGTCATAACTTTACACTTCAAATTACGGATGACTTATTGGCGTACGGAGATACAGAAAAGAACAAGTTGAATAATTTTAATGTAAAGCCTTCCTTTACCTTTCATGGAGATATCTTTAAAGTGAAATTAGGTGCCAATTTAGTTAGTAGTACCGGATTGAGCTTCTTCCCCGATGTGGAAGCCAGTGCGAATATCAGCGGTCCCTCTATCAATGTATTTGTAGGTGCGGGAGGTGATCAGTACCAAAATAGCTTTAAAAGACTTAGTACTTTAAATCCTTTTATTTATACGCGATTTGCAGAAACAGGCAACGATGGACCATTTAACACCAAGTATTTTGATTTTTATGGTGGCGTAGGTGGTGGATTCAAAGCTATTAATTATCGATTAAAAGTGGGCTATAAAACCAACAAAGACTATGCATTATTTGTCCAACAACAAGTTGACCTGAGACAATTTGACATTATTAAAGACGATGTGGATATTTTCTATATCGGTGGTGAACTAACGGCGACTTTCCTTGAAAAGCTTACCACTTCGGTCAATTTCTTGCAACAAAACGCTTCGCCTCGAGTTCAGGCTCGTGCCTATGGCATCATTCCATTCCAAATAGGCTTTAATGCAACTTACATGACATTGGACGACAAGTTGAAATTGAAAGGTGATCTAAACTTTGCCACCGGAAGTCCATATCGCAACCGCTTTGGATCTATTGGAAACTTAAATCCATTATTCGACCTAAGTGTAAGAGGAGATTTCTTCTTCACTGAAAATTTTGGTGCATTCTTAGGAATAAACAATATAGCCTCCGTCAAATATCAAAGATGGTACAAATATCCTTCCTATGGTATTAACGTGTTGGGCGGAATCAGTATGAGATTCTGATAAAAGAATCTACGCCCACGAATAAAGTATTTACAATGCTTCATTTAGGTTGAATCTTTTTCGCGTTTTATTCTTAAAATCAATCCATAATTCCGCATTAGACAAATGCAGAATCGATTTACGACTCGTAATCAATGGTTTAAAGGAACCATTGAAACGATTCGTACATCGGGATTAATGTAGAAACGGATAATTTCGCTTCTATCAATATTTCATAAAAACCAACAATGCAATAAGCCGGATTCTGTACTAAGTTCGTCATTTATCTTGACCGATTGTCGCCAAGCGGTTCTTTACTGCCTACCCCTCCAACTCATGCGAGCAGCATTTAGCCTTATAAGGCAGTTGGATATACTTGGCATTTCAACACGTAAGGTTTGTCGCAATGATACATTACTATACCATTGTGTGCGCTCTTACCACACATTTTCACCCTTACCTCAATTCAAATGAATGAGGCGGTATCTTTTCTGTGACACTTTCTAGTTCCGAAACACATCGGAATCCACCTGTTAGGTGGTACGTTGCTCTATGTTGCCCGGACTTTCCTCACACCATCATCATGGTGCGCGACGAAATACATTGTCGGAATAATGCTTATAACAATTAATATATGAAAAAAGTTCTTGATGCAAAAAATACGAGCTATATCGTGGCATCCAACCCCCTTTACAAAACACAATGAAGAATTAATGCTTCAATGCCTTCAAAATATCTCTGATGGAAAATATCCCCTTTTTGTCCCAAATGTATTCAGCTGCAACGACCGCCCCAAGTGCAAATCCTTGACGATTGAATGCAACATGCTGTAGCATAATTTCATCGACACCACTTTTAAAGATGAGCTCGTGTGTACCCGGCACATCCGCTATTCTGGAAGCAAAAATCGGCAACAAAAATGGATCAGTATCACTATTCAACTGATATCCGGAATACTCATTATATACACTCCTAACTTCTTCACTCAGTGTAATAGCTGTGCCACTGGGCGCATCTTTCTTCTCCGTATGGTGGGATTCATTGATACGTATTGAATAATCCTGCCCATGCATCAATCCAGCTAAGTCTCTCGCGGCTTCAAAAAATAAATTAACCCCTATACTAAAATTAGATGCGACAACAAGAGCCGTATTATTCTTTAATACAATAGCCTTCGCCTCTTCCAGTCGATTATACCAACCCGTAGTGCCACATACCACAGGTAGTCCACCTTCCGATAAAAGCCGGATATTATCAAATGCCACCCCCGGATGCGTAAATTCTATGCAAACATCCGTATTTTCTACATTGATCAGATGAATTGTCTCGGTGTTGTCAATCGATACTTTGTAAGAAACCGTATGTCCTCTCTCAAGCAATATGGACTCAATAGTGTGTCCCATTTTTCCGTAACCTATTAATGCAACTCTCATGCTGTAAATATAGACTAATTCTCATTTCTTTGGATAAATACACTTAAGATATATATTCATTCCTATATCCAGCAAAAAAATAAAACAACACAAAATTATGGAACAATAATTAACCTCAATATTTGCTCTCCAAAATACAATCATCCGGTTTTGTTAAAATAATCGTATTTTTGCCCAACCAAAGGATAAAATAATAATTATTCGTCCCAAGGCAACACATTAAACCTAACTACTGTATTACGTTTAAAAGGATATGAGCTGGTTCAAGAGATTAAAAGAAGGTATTCAAACCACAACCAAAAACAAAAAAGAAGCTCCCGATGGCTTATGGTACAAGTGCAAAGAATGCAAAGAAGCCAGTACCATGAAGGAATTTAGGGAAAATTTCTACAAATGTCCGAAATGCGACTATCATGCTCGTATTGGCTCTAAAGAATACTTTTCAATTATACTCAACCCGGGATATTCTACCCTCTTTAACAATATAGAATCGGAAGATTTTCTGAACTTTGTTGACTTAAAGCCTTATAAAGATCGCCTTGTCGAAGCTCAGAAAAAAACCAAACTAACCGACGCCTTATCCGTAGCCACAGGGCACATAGGAGAATTTAATATCCCCTTGACCATCGCATGTATGGACTTTGCCTTTATTGGTGGCTCGATGGGATCCGTTGTTGGTGAAAAAATAGCATTGGCCATTGAATATAGCATAAAACATAGGACGGCTTTGCTGATTATCTCTAAAAGCGGTGGTGCCAGAATGATGGAGTCGGCATTCTCCTTGATGCAGCTCGCCAAAACTTCCGCTATGCTGACAATGCTCTCCAATGAAGGACTTCCTTATATCTCGCTAATGACTGACCCCACTACAGGGGGAGTTACAGCCTCTTTCGCTATGTTAGGAGACCTTAATATTGCCGAACCTAAAGCATTGATTGGCTTTGCAGGCCCACGTGTAATTAGAGAAACGATAAAAAGAGACCTTCCCGAAGGATTCCAAACAGCTGAATCCACCCTTGAAAATGGCTTCTTAGATACCATCATCAATAGAAAAGACCTGAAAGCTACCTTGGAAAATATGCTAAGTATTCTTGGGGTGAAATAAATTTACATAATATTGATTCTGTTGATATTGTATATTAACAAAATACCGAATGTATTTTTCATTCCCTTACATATTATTGAAACATACGGATTGAAAGTCTTCAGTTTTTGAAGTGGAGCCCTTATGCTTCAACTATTTTAAAGTTAAAGTCCAATGGATCACTACACTCTTTCATTTTATCAATTATTTCTTTTCCACTCATAATATAAAAGCTTAAAAAACTTTCTACCCTTTCCTGGAGCCCGTTGTTAGGAAAAAACTTCTGATGAAGACTATGTAGCTGTTGAAGTTCAATCTCATGTTTACCGGACAAAGCTTTTCTAACTCTCGCTTCAATATGGGAAAGCGTCTTAAAAAAGGTAGCTGTCTCTGACCCGACAAAGCCCTTCAAGGTAGGATCTACTTGCTGTACTTTATTTTGAATATCAGCAATAACCTTAGCCAAAGCCTTCGTCTCACTGCCAAATGATAACGATACTTCTGTCTGAGTTGCCAAAAACTCTGACTTCAGTTCATTTTCATCTTTAAATAGCTCTATGATAGAAATATTGATTCTATCCAACTTTTTCAGCGACGTCTGATCCACAATTACAAAGCTATCCCTCCGGACCAACATAGGCATTGTAATTTCAAATGCTTCAAACAATAGCTTTCGATCTGACCAATACGCCAGTTCTCCTCCGCCTCCGACATAAGCCACTGTCGGGAGTAAAAAATCCTGATAAATCGGTCTCATAATGACATTGGGGCTAAATCTATCGGGATTATCCTCAATTTCTTTCATCATTTGCTCTACTGAAAATGAAATATCGGTCTGAACGATTTCAAATAAGTCTCCTTTTCTTTCAATACGATTCCGACCGTATTTCGATAAGTAGAAGAAGTTGATTGGTCGCACAAATGCCTGGGGTTTTAATCCTAACTCTTTCATCTTTTCCTGCTGCTTCGACACAAGTGGCTCAGCAACGCTTTCCATTATTTCCTTCTTAATTATCTGTCTAAATGCTTTTTTTCCTTTTACATCGTCTGCATTCAAAATAAGAAGTGGATAATCTTCCATAAACTCATTGATAAAAAGGGTCATAGCCTCATTAACCGTCCGTCCCGGACAAAATGCGGAACGAATCAATGTGGCCAACTCCTCTGCATGTTCATTTGTTCCCAAGATGCCACACAATTCTTCAATTGCAGCATCCATATCGTCGGTTGTCATCCTGCCTATTGGCCCCGATTGTTGGGTATTCCAATGGATTTTTTTCTGGAAAACCATTGTATTGTTACACTCTTCCAGATCATGATCTTCGCCACCTATATAAAATATTGGTACAAAATTATAAGCCGGAAGGGCATCCTTCGCCTGTTGAGCCAGCTTGATCGAAGATATTATCTTGGTTATAAAATACAAAGGCCCACCAAATAAGTATGGTTGGTGTGCTGTTACCATGGCATAAGTATCGACATCTAACAAGCTATCAATCAGCCAATTGCGTCCTTTTATACCTAATTTGTCATATTGACATGAAAGAATATCATGGATTAACTGTCTGTCAAAAGGCTTTGCCTGTCGATCGGAGATAACCTTTTTAATGGATTGTATTTCAGTTTTCCATGGGATTAATTCTTCAAAGAGTGCTTGATTATTAGCAAACAACTTATCAAAAGTGCTTAATTGTTGTACTTTTTCAAATGGCAATTTTTGACAACACATAATATCTCTTTTATACGCAACGGGAACAAGGAGGAATAAAAATAGTTTATTATGAGCAATAATTCAATAATGGAATAAGACTGTCTTACCTCAGTTTATTGCTACCGTTTGATTATAATCCAAATCCAAAACCAATTTCAATATATCTACCGGGCATCGGCCTATAGGCAATCATTTCATAAGGCCGGTTGAATACATTTTCAATTTTCACCATCAAGTTTGTTCTTATTTGCTTAATTTTAAGGCGATAATGTCCTTCAACATCTAACAAAGCAAAGGATTTTAAAGCATAATCCGCCGAATTATCAGCTGTAGTATATCTCGATGAAACATATCGCCAGGAAGGTTTCAGGGTAAATGTTCGATATGTAATCGGGAGTGAAAGAGATTGTTGGCTTAAAGGAACATAAATCAATCGTTTTCCCACTTGAGCCGGATTGCCCAGGTATTTTTTCAAAACAATTGGATTGGCAATATTCAGATTGTAATTCAATTCAAGCTTCAGATCATGCCCAATCGCCCATTTTAATGCATTGTGGAAGTCAATTCCCTGAGAACGAACCTTTTGCACATTAAAGGGTCTCCAAAAGTCACCATTCACCTGAATCCATCCTATCCAATCGTCCACGACATTGTTAAATATAGCCATAGACGAAGACATATTCCAATTATTTTTAATATTCTTTTTAAAATAAATACCCAGCTCAATAGACTTATTCGTTTCATAATTTAATTGCGGGTTTCCTGATAACGGCCAATACCGATCATTCATAGTTGGCATTTGGCGCGTCTCGGCATACGAAAGTGTCCACTTCAAGTCAGAACCAAGCTGTGTTCCACCAAAAAGTCGGAAAGACGGCTTTATGCTTTTGCCATTTCGAATCATTTGCTGAACATTAAATCCATAATCAAGCCAATCCGGCTCGTCTTTTTGAAATTCAATAGTTCCAATATGCAAGAATTCATCGGGAGCTGTAACTTCAGAGCTTTGCACATGATAGTATGTCTGATTCAGGTGAACATTTAATTTATGATTCCAACGTCGATACTCCCAACGTAAAGAAAATGGTATAGAAGTAACATGATAGTTTAAGGAAGAGGCAATACTCCTGACCGGAAAATAATTCAATATATCGTACATTACAGCCGAATTGAAAGAAACAACACTTTGGGCATTTAAATATGTAATCCACGATACACCACCTTTGAATGATTGATCAGCCTGAAAGGAAACAGGACCATTGGCAGTAATTGGAGGAGGAATACCCCGAGCTGCATTGCTGTAATGCAAGCGTACTTCCAATTTTGACTTATTCATGCGAAGGTCTGTTGCATTTGAGACATTAAACTGCCTAATATCAGCGTTTTGTAATCTTTCTTTATATGGATTAAAGCCGGTCACAGGTTTGTACCAATAGTCATTTTTAGACGAGATATATCCAACCTGGAGGTTATTGGTTAAAATATTTTTCCTTAATGTGTAGCCCGCGTTAACCTTATAAGTAGAAAAAGAACCGACTGAGATGGCTCCATGCAAGGTTTCACTACTCGTAGGAATAATTTCATTAATCCATACACTTCCACCTGCTCCGGAAATATTCCCTTCGACGGGACTATTGGATTTATTAAAGAGAACTTGAGTGGAAGCGGGATAGATACCTTGCAAATTAAGGTCAAAAGTCCCATTTAGCGGGCTATTCAATAGGAATCCGTTCCAAAATATCTTGGTACTGCTTGCGCCAAATCCTCTATTGCCCATTGTTACTAATCCACCGCTATTATATGCCTTAAGGTAAACACCATCACTTTGCAAGAGCTCTGCCACGGACTTTTCACCAAGTAGATAGTTGGAATCAACTTGGTGTTTTATGATAAAAGAGGAAGAAGCCGGCGGCCTATTAAATGAGGAAGTAATGGTATATTCAGCCAGCTCCAAATTCATAGCCTGAGTAAAACCGCTCATTTGTATCAAAAAAAACAAGCATGTAATAAAAACAACCTTTTTCATATTAGTGTACAAATGTATAATAATATACTTTATGAAACTTCACATTTCCACCAATGATATCATCCTGACATTATGATGCAACAATTAGCCTATTTATCCATTGTAATTACCGTTAACGATGCAGTAAAAGATATTTTATAATAAAAGTGCAACCGTTTGAGCAATATTTGTGTTATTCACGTTAGTTATTATTTAAGCATTTAAAAAAGTGCCTAAAAGGGTTGCAGAAAAAAATAAAACAAATGAATTGTTTAAAAAAATTATTTTTGCGCTCAAAATAGGCTGATAGAAATTATTAATTATGAGATACAAACTTTCAAACTTCAATTTTGATCTACCAAAAAATAAAATTGCGCAGTTTCCTTCTGAACAACGTGAATTGGCCAAATTGATGGTTGTTCACAAAGATACTGGCAAGATTGAGCATAAAGTTTTCAAAGATATTCTGGATTATTTTGACGCCGGGGATGTCATGATTAGAAATGACACGAAAGTCTTCCCTGCGCGTTTATATGGAAAGAAAGAAAAGACAGGAGCAACCATTGAAGTATTTTTACTTCGGGAGTTAAACAGTGAAATGAAATTGTGGGATGTCTTGGTTGACCCCGCCAGAAAAATAAGAGTGGGCAATAAGCTTTACTTCAATGATGCCAAAGGAAATGAAGTACTGGTAGCCGAAGTTGTGGACAATACCACTTCACGGGGAAGAACCATAAGGTTTTTCTACGACGGTGACTCAGAAGCTTTTATGAAAATTTTAGACCAATTGGGAAATACACCACTTCCGAAATACATCAACCGCAATGCCAATGAATTGGATAAAGAAAGGTATCAAACCGTCTATGCCAAGTCTATCGGAGCCGTTGCAGCCCCTACAGCAGGACTTCATTTTAGTAAGGATTTATTAAAACGCTTAGAAATAAAAGGTGTGGACTTCGCTGAGTTGACATTACACATCGGCCTGGGCACCTTTAGAAGTATTGATGTAGAGGATTTGAGCAAACATAAAATGGAAGCCGAGTATTTCAAAATATCTGATATCGCAGCTGACAAAGTAAATAAAGCTAAGCTAGAAAAGCATCGCGTATGTGCAATAGGCACCACATCGATGCGTTCAATAGAATCCGCCGTCTCTGCAGAAGGTATGCTGAAAGCAGCAGAAGGATGGACCAATAAATTTATTTTTCCACCCTACCCTTTTAGCATCGCTGATTCAATGCTTACCAACTTTCACCTGCCGAAATCAAGCCTAATCATAATGATTTGCGCCTTTGGCGGCTATGAATTAATCATGGATGCATATCAGGAAGCTATCAAGAATGATTACAACTTCTATTCATACGGAGACGCAATGTTAATAATCTAATTAAATATAATTAACCTCAACTAGTAAAACCTTAAATATGTATTGGACACTAGAATTGGCTCACCATCTTGAAGATGCTCCCTGGCCGGCAACACGTGACGAGTTAATAGACTTTGCAATTCGTTCAGGTGCACCTTTGGAAGTAATTGAGAATTTACAGGAAATGGAAGAAGAAGGCGAAATGTTTGAAGGGATTGAAGACGTTTGGCCGGATTATCCACGAAGAGATGACTTCTTATTCAATGAAGACGAATATTAATTAAAACATATAAGCTGACCGCCAATCAGCTTATTTTTTTATTCTACCGTTTTGCACAAGAAAATAAACATTGCGATAGACGGCTTCTCAGGTTGTGGGAAAAGCACACTTGCCAAGTCGTTAGCAAACAAATTAGACTATATTTACATCGACTCCGGCGCTATGTATCGGGCAGTCACTTACATGTTTTTGCAAAATGGGATTTCTCCTAATAATGTGGCAGCTATAGAGCAAGAAATGGCAGCCATGGACATGCACTTTAAAAGAAAAGGCAACGCCGACCAACTTTATCTCAACGGCCAACATCTTGAAGACGAATTAAGAAGTGTCGAAGTCACCGGTCAGGTAAGCCATTATGCGACCATTTCTGCAATAAGAGCTCGATTGGTTCAGATACAACAAGAACAAGCTGTCCATAAAGGTTGTGTTATGGACGGTAGAGACATCGGCACTGTGGTTTTAAAAGATGCCGAATTAAAGCTGTTTTTAATATGTGATTTAGACATAAGAACTGCACGCCGAAAAAAAGAATTGGACGAGAAAGAAATTTTTAGTACATTTGAATCTGTCAAGAAAAACTTTATTGAAAGAGATCGGATAGACTCAACAAGGGCGGATAGTCCGTTGATTCAAGCGTCAGATGCAATTCTGCTGGACAACTCATTTTTGAGTCAGGAAGAACTCTTGAATAAAGCACTTGACATGGCATATTTAACCATGACAAGATAATATGAGTCTATTCATTGCAGTGCTGGCTTCTCTGTTTTCTGTAGTTAATCCCATCGGAGCTCTACCGGTTTATACCTCTATGACGGATAGTTACTCTACCAAAGAGAGAAATAGGACAGCCCTGCATACCAGCCTCTATTTCACGATGATATGTCTGGTTTTTTTCCTTGGAGGCTCTTTTATACTGAGTTTCTTTGGCATTTCTGTTCCGGCTTTAAGACTTGCCGGAGGACTTGTCATCCTAAATAGTGGATATAGCCTTTTGAATGGCAAAGTAATCCGCTCAGAAGCCATCAATGATAAGGTAAAAGCCGAAGCCAAGGCAAAAGAAGATATCAGTTTCAGTCCTTTAGCCATGCCCTTGCTTTCAGGTCCCGGCTCCATATCACTATTAATTAGCTTATACGCAATACACGACAGTTGGGACAAAAGAGGTATCATCATAGGGGTATTGTTTTCATTAGGATTAATAATCTATATCATGCTGTTGAGTGCCCCTTATATCGCCCGCCTCCTCGGCGAAGCAGGGATGAAAGCTGTAACAAGGATAATGGGTTTTATCGTCATGGCAATAGCATGTGAATATATCGTAAGCGGTGCCATGAACCTCATAAACAAACATTGATAAGGTCAACTTATGGAAAAACAAGCTTCTAAAATAGTCAATAATCTTTCAGAAACCAATTCATTTATCAACCAAATTGTCTATGAGTTGCGCCACATCAATATCCAGAAAGATAGAGCCAGGTTTAGAAATAACTTAGAAAAATTTGGTGTTCTGGCAGCATACGAAGTATCTAAATCTCTTAACTATTCTGCTGAAGAAGTTCAAACTTCCTTAGGTTCCACCTTTATAGAAACCATTGACGACTCCATCGTTCTATTATCTATCTTGAGAGCAGGAATCCCTTTACAATACGGTGTCCTCAATTTAATGGATCAAGCAGAGACCGGCTTCATCGCTGCCTATCGAAAAGAAAAACCCGACGGGAGTTTTGACATCAAGATGGATTATATCACTTGTCCCAACCTGAATAATAAAGTTGTCATCTTCACTGACTCAATGCTCGCCACCGGTTCTTCTCTGGATAATGCCATGAAAATGATTGAAAATTATGGCACACCCAAAGAGATTCACCTCATTTCCGTTATCGCTTCAGAATATGCTATTGATCAGGTAAGACGCCTCTACCCCGCCATAAAAATATGGGTCGGCGCCATTGATGAGGAACTAACAGCCAAGTCATATATAGTTCCCGGTCTGGGTGATGCAGGGGATTTAGCTTATGGTGAGAAACTCCAGGGTTAATTCCAAATGCCACAGTCGAAGCTTTCCAACACCGAAGTGCACTGATTATGAGAGAAATACCGATGCACGAATCATTTTATCCATTGTATTTAGACACTGATTATCACTTATTTATCGATACAATATTTTTTAATGCAGATTTTGGGTTGAATATAATAATCTTAGCATAAGACATTAGTTTTCGCAAATATTCATTTTCTTTGTCATTCTAAACAGAAAATATGTTGGGTAATTATCATTCTCTTTTATCACCTTATGCTATTCTTGCTATCATCGGTATATATTTCAGTGTTTTGATAGCCATTTCGTATTTCACCGGAAAAAACTCAAGCAATAGTAAATTCTTCTTGGCAGGTAGAAATGCGCCCTGGATATTAGTATCCATAGGGATGATAGGTGCATCATTGTCCGGAGTAACATTTATCAGTGTGCCGGGAAAAGTTGGTGTTGACGGCCCCAATAAATTTTTCTCCTATCTTCAATTTGTCATGGGTAACCTTGCCGGTTATCTTGTCATCGGTTCCGTCTTGTTACCTCTATATTACAAACATAATCTGACATCAATATACGGATATTTGGAGAAAAGGTTAGGTTTTTCATCTTATAAGACCGGAGCTACTTTCTTCCTGATAAGCCGTGGTGTGGGCTCAGCATTACGACTTTACCTTGCAGCCATCGTGTTGCACAATTTCTGTACAGCTCCATTGGGACTTCCTTTCGGAGCAACTGTTTTCCTGACAATAGGTTTGATCTATTTATATACAGCGAAAGGTGGAATTAACACTATACTATACACGGATGTACTGTTGACTTTTAGTATGTTAAGCGCCTTAGTAATGTGTATTGTTATCATAAGTAAGTCTCTTGGAAACAATGTAATAGAAATGGCGAATCAGGTGTATCACAGTGAATACAGTCAAATCTTCTTTTTTCAAGATGGCTGGTCTGACCCTAATAATTTCTTCAAACAATTCTTGAGTGGTGCATTGATTGCCATCGTTATGACCGGTCTGGATCAGGATATGATGCAAAAAAACCTATCCTGTCGTACGCTGAAAGATTCTCAAAAAAATATGTTTATCTTTTGCATTAACCTCGTCATTGTCGTCACTTTATTCCTGACCCTCGGTGCCTCGCTTTATCTTTATGCAGCTAAACAAAATATCCCCTTACCGGAATTATCTGACGAGCTTTTCCCTATGTTGGCTATGCAATATCTTGGTGTCACAGTATGTGTTTTATTTTTTGTGGGGCTTATAGCAAGTACTTACTCAAGCTCTGACTCAGCATTGACGGCACTTACAACGTCCATCTGTATTGACTTTCTCGACATAGAAAAAAAGAATTATCCGGAAAGAAAAAACAAAAGGATTAGAGCAATGGTACATCTCAGTATATCTGTTGTACTTTTTATGGTCATCATGGTGTTCTATTACACCAACAACAGTGCAGTCATCAATCTTGTCTTTAAAATAGCCGGATTGACTTATGGACCATTGCTAGGCTTGTTTGCATTTGCCATTTTTACCAAGCATATTCCCAATAACAAGTGGGTTCCCTGGATATGCATTATTTGTCCATTAGTTACTTGGGCTATCGACTATAACTCAGAGTGGTTGTTCGGCGGATTTCAATTCGGATTCCTGACTTTAGCGCTCAATGGACTTTTAATCTTTATTGGACTTAGAATTGTTTCAATTGGAAAAGTAAGCCATTCCATATAATGGAAAAAATATTCAAATTATCACGAGAATTTATTGATTGCTTAGATGAAATAGAGTATAGTAGTGAGCACCTCTTTATTACAGGCAAAGCCGGTACAGGTAAATCCACCTTGCTCGACTTATTCCGGCGCTCTACCACCAAAAACATTGTTATCCTTGCACCGACAGGCATCGCTGCCCTAAAAGTCCATGGACAAACCATCCACAGTTTTTTCAAATTTCCGCCTCGCCTAATACTTCCCGCTGATATAAAATATACACCTGCATTAAAAAGAATTGCCAACAAGCTGGAAATTTTGATCTTGGACGAAATATCCATGGTTCGGGCTGACATTTTAGACGGAATCAACAGAATTCTTCAGCTGCATCGAAATAATGACAAGCCATTTGGAGGTGTCCGTCTTGTTGCTTTTGGTGATATATACCAGCTTCCACCCATTGTTAGTAGCGTTGAAGAAAAGCATTTTTTTCAAAATAATTATTCCTCTGCCTATTTCTTTGCCTCTGAAATATGGCAACAATTGCACAACATGAGATATATCAATCTCTCCACGGTATATCGCCAAACTGACCGATCTTTTATCCGGCTATTAGATGAGATAAGAATGGGAGACATTGACTACGACTCTCTCGCATCATTAAATGAAAATGTTCAACCGGATTTTGAC
>CAKUWM010000029.1 GCA_934699305.1 uncultured Saprospiraceae bacterium
ATTTCTTATAACGTATTTCAAGCGTCATTTTGTTGCTTGTATGGAAAAGAAAGTGTAAAAGTGCTGCCTTTTCCTAGCTCAGATTTGACGGTGACACTGCCTTTATGTGCCGTAATCATGTCTTTGACATAGCTTAATCCCAGCCCGAATCCCTTGACATCGTGGATATTGCCTGTAGTGACGCGGTAAAATTTGTCAAAGATATGCTTTCGATGTTCTTTGTTCATGCCTATCCCCTTATCTGATATAATTACTTGTACGCCATGTTCGTCATTTTGGGTAGTCACCGTTATTTCCGGATATTCCGGCGAATATTTATTGGCATTATCCAATAGGTTGTGTACCATATTGGAGACATGAGTCAGGTCGCCCTGGATAAGATCTTGTGTTGCTTCGTAGAAAGTTTCAATGTAGCCGTTTTTCTGTTCTACCTGTAAGTTGAGGTGTTCTACTGCAGTTTTAACGATTTCATTCAGGTGTATGTCCGTAATATTGAGTTTTAGAACCTTTCGGTCTATTTGTGCCATCTGCAAGACTTTTTCCACCTGGTTGAGCATCCTGGTGTTTTCCTGTTTGATGATATCCACAAAGCGATGTATTTTATCCGGATGTGTAATGATATTTGGATTAATGATACTATCACTGGATAGACTGATAGTCGCTATGGGAGTTTTAAACTCGTGTGTCATATTGCTGATAAAGTCATTTTTCATCTTGGATAGCTTCTTTTGTGTCACTATCTCATAAATGGTAAATATGAAGGTAAACAGGATAATAGCCGTAAATAATATTGAACTCAACACGATGCCCCAGATGGGCCTAAATGATGACCGGTGAGGGAAATAAATCATGAGTTGTCCATGCTCAATACTGCCGCTATCATTGAAAATAGAAACTTTAAACTTGGTATTATACAGGCCTTGATCCATATTATCATGATATACATTTTTATTAAAATTAGCTACCGCATAATAGTTGTTTAGAATGACAAAGCTTTTGGCAGATTTACTATATACGCCATAGGTATATTCATCTTGGATATTCTTATCTGCTAAAAATGTTTTGATATAATAATTAAGTTGCTTGACCTTAATACGCTCTGCTAAGCTGGTTTCGTTGAACATTCGTCTCAGACTTTCATATTCAAATTCATCAGCCATTGACTTGCTATTGGACTTGGTGCCGAAAGTTTTCTGATACATCCTATAGCGTTCATCGTTGCGGAGTTGATCTGCAACTTTGTTCAACACGTCAAAAACGTCTGTCTGAAACTTTTCCTCCGAAGACTGTATCGCACTTGAAATCCAATAATATTGTATGCCTGCTAATCCAAACAGCGCAATACTCATCAATGTTATCAGAATCCAAATAGTACTTTTCTTCATACGAGCTTACTGCTATTCAATAGTTGAAACAAATCTGTTTTGCTATCACCATCCAACCTTTATTCAAACGTACATAAAAAAATTTATATCATACTATCAATCCGTAAAAATACATTTCCATTTTATAATGTTAAGGTGTTGCACACAGATGATTAAAGGTACGAAATGTAGTTATTCTATTAGTAGGAATATTAACTTACATTATGCTTTAGACAAATTCGGAATTGTGCATCAAGACGTCCATTATTATCAGTACTCTCCGGTTTGGGAAAACTTCGATTGCGGAAGTCGAAATGAATGTTATACATTGTATTTTATAGGAAGAATAACTATATTTGATTTTCAAAAATCTAACATCTTATTACGACGAAAACAAATCTTAGAATACGGTAAATATTTCTTTAAGAAAAAACAATTCTAATATGAGAATCATGCTATTGTTGATTATGTTAGCCTATAGTATCTATTTGCGGGCACAGAATGATGGCCTCGAAAAATCCTCTAATACGCCGGATACGAGTTACATCAATCATAACTTGATGAAAGTGTTACGAGGAATAGAGTCAGATAGCGCCATCCGCATAATATTGCATAACAATGATAGTATATTGGTCATCAATCCAGGGTTAAAAGAAAATTATTCTTTTTATTCAAATTATTTGAGGCAAAAAACAAAGATTTATTTTCTTTTAGACGACATTGAAAAAGTCCTTGAAACTTGTGATAGTTCAGAGCGACTTCAACAAGCTTTTGCTCCTCAACCGTCCTTGCTTTCGGCTTTGATTTTAAAGGACAAATCTCAATGTTATTATTTGCTTGGAAATATGAAGGAAGCGGATATTTATACTTCAAAGTGTAAAAATATTTTCGAGCAATTGCCTAATTTTCAAGACTTGAGACAGTATCGGGATTTTCTGAGAGACATAGGGATTAATTATATTAATTTTAATAATATGAATGAGGCCAAAGCTATTCTGTCAACCCGATATAAATACATCCAAAACCAAATAAACATTGACTCCTTGGAAACAGCTTCTGCTATTTCTGACATTGCCTTTGTTGAGTTAAGTATGGGTAATTACGAATACGCCTTGCAAAACTATTAAGTGCGAAGAGTATTATAGAACATCAACCTACCGAAAAGAAGACTTTTTTTTATTGGGATTTGATAAGGAATCTTGGCACTGGGTATAAATTGAGTGAAAAATTGGATAGTGCCCAATTTTACTTCTTACAATGTAATGAATTATCTGATGAAATAGCGTCAATTACTCCTGATCACAGAGCTTCAATTTGTCTTGAATTGGGAGTATTATTTCTTGAAAAAAAACAATTCCCCCAAGCAAAGGAGAATTTAGAAAAAGCATTAGACCTGGTAAAAGCAGTGTTTGGGGAAGACCATCCCCTTTATTTCTATGTGTTGGGTTTTCTTGGGCAGTATTATTTTGTAAATAACACTGACACATCTGATTCGGCTTACCGTATTTTTAATTTGATACAGCGAAGCTTCCTTCGAGATTTCCCTAAAGGATATTCCTATATGTCTATCGGCGAACAAGAAGCATACAAGGCAGATTTTGATGCTTCCGGCAATTTTCTTTTTACTATGATGGTGGATAAGACGGATGAAAATTATGCAGAATTATGTTACGACATCCTTTTGGCTAGAAAGAACTTGTTACTTAACTCTATCAAAAGGTTAAGGACACTTGCCAATAGTGATGAAGGGCTTATGGAGCATTATCGTGCATTACAGAAAAGTAAACTACAATTGGCCAATGAAATTGTGGGAGAGGAACTAGATACTGTTGTTATTGATTCATTGAAAGAGAGAATTGCTGCTTTTGAAAAAGCACTTGCCTATAACTTGTTGGATGATGATAGCTATCCGTTTGTACAAACTGAAGAGGTTAGGAACTCATTGCATTCTGTTGAGATATGCATCGAGTTTTTTAAATTCAAATATAAGAAAAGCCATCTATCTTTTGATGAAGTTCTTACTTATGCCGCTCTCATCCTTGATAAAAACAGACAAAATGTGAAGATCATCAAATTATGTACTCAAGCTCAAATAGACTCAATAATTAAACAAGGAGGGGCATCAGATTTTGGTCTTTCCAACTTCATATATGGAAATGCTGATATTTATAACCTTATTTGGAAGCCATTGAGAGAATGTCTGGTTGGTAAAAAGAAGATTTATATTTCTACAGATGGAACCCTTAGTCTCATTAATTTGCCGGCACTTCCCACAGATAATGGTTCTTTACTCAACGATAATTTTGATATAACGATCCTAAATTCTACTCAGGATATCCTTTCCTTGAAAAGTACGGATCAAGTCAAGAATATCAATCCATCAGCAGAAATATATTTTGATATAAATTATTCAGAAGGAGTATCCGATGATATAATATTACAACAGTATAGAGACCATAATATAAATAATAACAATGCATCTATTGAAAGAGGAAATAGCAAGAAGAGCATTGAAAACACTAAGCAAGAGGGGCAATTTATTTCCGAACAATTGAAAAAAGCAAAATGGAAAACAAGTTTGTTGGTGGGAGACAATGCTAATGAAAGTTATATTAAAAAATATGAATTCGGATCGGGCTTAACTTCTCCTTCTCTTATTCACTTTTCTACACATGGGTTCTTTTTTCCTCAAGAAAAAGAAAATAACATTAGCTTTCAAGAAAATAATGATCCACTAATAAGATCCGGTATTATAATGAGTAATCCGACTAATAATCAGGTTAAGCTGAGTGAAACCAGGAGTGATGGTTTTCTCACCGCTTTGGAAGTAAGTCAATTGGATCTGAGCAATACCGATTTGGTTATTCTTTCAGGCTGTGAAACCGGCTTAGGCAATGTATATACATCGGAGGGGGTATATGGGTTGCGGCGAGCCTTTAAAATTGCCGGGGCAGATAAAATCATTCTTTCTTTATGGCAAGTCCCCGATTACCAGACGATGGAACTAATGAATCTATTTTATATCAATCTTATTTCCAACAAATTAAAGCCCAAAGAAGCGCTGCAAAATGCTCAGAAAACAATGCGAAAAAAGAAATATGAACCTTACTATTGGGCTGGCTTTTTAATTGTTGAATAAAAGAATTTTTTTCCCTTTCAATACCGATACAACTCCTTACATATTATTAAGTAAATTAATGGCTTCAGTCTTATTAGACACTTGTAGCTTGTGATAAATATTATGAATATGCTGTTTCACAGTTCCTATGGTAATATTTAGCTTTGAAGCAATTTCTTTATATAGCAGGCCTTTTGAAAGCAGTGTCAACAGTTCCTTTTCTCTATCTGAAATAGGCAAATCCGCTTCTTTGGTTGGAGTTGAAGCTTGTTGAAAATGGGATAGTATTCTACGGGCTATATTATGACTCATAGGGCTACCGCCTTGATGAAGTTCACGGATACATTGTACGATTTTATTAGGTGATTCATCTTTGAGTAGATAACCTTTTGCGCCGGTTTTGATTGACTCGAATATTTTTTCGTCATCATCATACATAGTAAACATGCAGAATTGCATAGTGGGACATAAAGAAGTGAGATGTTTGATGGCGGTGAGACCATTGGCTCTTGGAAGTCCGATATCAACGATGCAGATATCAGCCGGATTTTTTGCTAGAAAAAGCATGGCATCTTCTGCATTATAATACACTTGATAGCAGTCCATATCTTCTTCGTCATTGATTATTTCTGACAACATTTGGGCTACTTCTTTCAAGTCTTCAATGATCGCTACCTTGATTTTCATAGATATTTTGATTTAAAGGATATAAAATGAGGTAACACATTGCTTCGGGCTTCTTTTCAAAATGAATTGTTCCGCCAATTTTTTCCATTCGCTTTGACATATTGTAGATTCCATTGCCGGAATCTTTGCTAATCTCAGGATTAAAGCCAATACCACCCACTTCTTCAATTTGGATTGTCAGGACAGAGTTGCAGTGTAAATTTACCACAAACTTCGACATCTGGCTATATTTTATAGCATTATGCAGGATTTCCTTTAAGATTAAAAACAGATTTCTTCGGATTTCGCCTGATATTGGATAGTCTAAACACTGGTCATCGATGTGAAATTCAAGATCCTTTCCATAATTTTCGAGATATTTGTATGCATAACGACGCATAAATCCTGCGAGATTGGCAATATCGTCGTACCTGCTATTCATTGTCCAGATAATTTCTGACATATTGCCGACTAATTCCTTTGATTGATTTTCTATTTTCTTCAAAATCTCCAGACCCTCAAAGTGAGGAAATTTGGACTTTATTCGCTCTCCTAAATATATGATGGTGGTAAGACCGGAACCCAGGTCATCATGCATCTCGGTGGCTATTCTATTGCGCTCCAACTCAATTGCTTTTTGTCTTTCTATTATCAATTTTTGTTCTTTCAACAAATTATCCCTATGTTCTATTTCATATTGGTTTTTCTTTTTTTGATAATTTAAAGCAAACCAAATCAATATGGTTGCTAACAAAATCGGCATCACGAAGCTTACCAATATTATATAAAACCCTATATTACCTGCTTCAAACATATTGCTGTTGCTTTTCTGCCCGTTTCAAATATATTGTCGTTGTTAAGTATCCCAATACAAGAAAGATGTTTCCTATCCTTAACATTTGAGAATAAGCTCCACTAAATTGATTTGATATGATTAAATGATTGACAAATGTTATTATAGGAAATGCTGCTGTAAAAAATAAAAGTATGCCTAAATATGTAAATAAAAGTGGTCTATGAGCAATTGGCTTATATTCTTCAACCCGAATAATGCGATAGGCATATCGTAGAATTAAAAAAATAGACAATATCATGCCTATGTTGTACATAGGACTTACACGACTCGTATAATCAACAAATAAAAATAAGACAAGAATGGAGACAATAAACCAACTGCCGGTTAAGTAGTAAATTAATTTTTTCTTTTCATTACCCAAGTTATTGGTCAACAGAAAGAAAATATAGAAAGAAGTGGTGAGAATGCAATAAATATTAGTGGTGAAAATTGTATTATGCCAAAAATATTTGGCAGTTTTGTTGATGACCAATTCAAAAAGCCCAACTGTCAGAACCAAATAAAAAAAACCTTTATTGCTGGAATAAATACTCTTGCTATATATAATTAGATATAGCAAGAGTATTGTGATTAAATATTGATAAAAACTCATGGGATTATTGTGGTGGGATTACGGTCGGACAATCATCAGGGCACAATTCACCCATGTTATAGATGTGATAGCTACCGGCATTATCTTTCAGGATTTCCTTTCTATTTGAATTTGGATTATTCAACGTAGTAGGATCAATCCAATTTGCTTTATTTATGAAAGCAACTACCACAGATATCCTGCCTAAGTATTCAGTCTTAGTCCCAAGATAATTTCGTATCACCGAATTATTGGGGTCATAATAAACAAAGAAGATGGATATGTCGTAATTCTTGGATGATGACTGAACACTTGAAAGGACGGAGTCAAAGACGGAAGAATTAAATGTTACGAAGGCTGCTCTTGTTAAATCTACTGTTTTAGAAAAGTCTCGCAGTTGCATATTCGTAAAAGCATTCGTTAATTCGTGGAAAACATCCAAAGACAAACGTGCATTTTCGATATTTTGGGTGACTCTTTCGCTTGAAAAGGTCGAATCTCCATATATGTGGATGAAATCATTTTTGACCGGCAATACCCTCAAAGGCTTTGCCTGACCGGCGTAATTGAAAAGTGTTGTAAATACAGTTACACACAGAAGGAAAGGTACAATGCGTTGCTTTTTCATGATGTTTTTTATTTTGTGAGAAATTGTTTGTTTAACATGTTGCTTAAATTTTTTATTGACGATTATATTAAGGGTTGGTTTTTTTATTACTTAATCCGCCTCATTTTTAGTTAAATTTTTATCCTCACTATACAAATATTATCAACCAATATATAAGCAATAAATTGCCTTGAAATTAATAATAAATTGCTTAATTATGTATAAAAAATTTAATAATGTCAGACCCGATTCAAAAAGATATCCATTCAGGAGACGATAATAAAATATCGGAATAAAAATCCTTTGATTGAAAAGAATTTCAACATAATCAACACATACATATTAAGGATGATATATCTTTTACATAATTTCCTTTGTCCTTTTAAATAGCTTCCCATAATTTCTGTTGTAGGGAAGCTATTTATTAGATAACATTCAACACAAAGCCCTTTGACTTAGTATTTTATTGGAGAGAAGTGAAGTAATTTTGTGGTAATTGAGTAAGTCAGTGAGCCCTGTGTACAATTTTATTTGTACTTCTTTACAACATGATGGGTGATTGTCCATTTACTAAAAAGGCCCTCTTTATATTCGATGGGATTGTATGATTATCTTTTTCGGAAATTGATTTACCGGTTTTAATTTTCTTATTCTTGACCTAAGTACTTTTTAATGTAGATTAAATCTTTTTTATGCCCGGATAATCAGATATGTTTCATAACAACAAATTTAAAAGATGGGAAAACCTAAAAGAATATAACCTTTGTTATAGTGGAATAAAAAAGTGGATTTTATTGATTTTTTTTTGATTTTAAATCATCCGATAACTCCAATATAAATCGATTCATCCTTCCTCTAAGAGTAGCACTGATTTATGTTTTAAATCCATGTTCCAGCCGGACGTCGCACATAATCAGCACCATACGGTTTTGCAAAACCTTTATTTATGAATTAGGATTAATCCAATTGTATTTTGTAAACAATAGATAAACATGTGGTTATACTTGAAACATTGTTATAAACTATAAAATTCCGGCTTTTTAAAAACGGATTCAATTGAGCAGTATATTTATGTAACCTTTTCATAATTGGTTTACTCTAAATAGGAACAGTCTAGTAATAATGACTTTGACATTTTTTAATTAAACTAAAATACATAACATGAAAAAGTTAAAACTTTCTGCCTTTGCAGTATTATTCGCACTTTTCGCCTTCCAGGGATGCACCAAAGAGGAGACTTCTCCTCTCGAAAAACCGGGATATCTTACTCTTAATACGGTTATGCATAAGCTGTGGGCTGACCACATGCAATGGACGTATGCTACTGTTGATGCCTTCTTTAATGACCCCAATGCATTGCAAGCCAACTTAGACAGACTCTTAAAGAATCAAAAAGATATTGGTGCAGCTATCGTCCCTTATTATGGGCAGGCTGCGGGCGACCAGCTCGCTGCATTATTGACAGAGCATATTCAACTTGCTGTTCCTGTGCTTCAAGCCGCTAAGGCCAATGATCAAACCGCTTTGGACAAAGGACTGGCTGACTGGAACAACAACGCCAAGCAAATTGCACAATTTTTGAGCGCCGCTAATCCTGAAAATTGGCCACTTGCTACTATGGAGCACGCTATGGAACATCATATTACTCAAACAACAACGTACGCCGTTGACCTTTTGAAAGGTGACCGAGCTCAAGCTGTTGCCAATTACGATATTGCGTTCAATCACATGATGGAAACAGCAGATTTGTTGGCTAAAGGAATCGCCCTTCAGTTCCCGGATAAAATTTAGAAATTGTAAAAACAAAATTGAGATTAATAATTCCGTCAGACAAGGAATTAAACAATGAATACATGATGGACAATGGATTGATTTAAGTGAACCTCTTGCCTATCATTATCTGCCGAGACATTGTTTTAACTTTGGTATTATAATCCTATAAGGGGCTTTCGGATTTTTACTGGAAGCCTCTTTTTATATGTCTTTTATGCTTAGAATTTAGAATCGAATTTCAAGGAAAAAGAATTGAAAATTATCATTATTAGACGATATCTTTCTAACAATTCTGAATCTATTTATCCCGCATTCAGCGGCAAGGGTTTTGAAAAACCGTCTAATGCTGATTATAAGAGACGTCCTGATGTTCGAATCGTTTTAATGGTTTCAACCATTGATTACGAGTCGTAAATCGATTTCGCATTTGTCGAATGTGGAATTTAGTTTTATCAGTTTTTCAACCATTATATTACAACGGAATAACCAAATCATAAGAATAGGATTTTGAAAAAGCTTGAATTTCATTTGTTGTTTGAGGAGTCGTATTTTTCTTCAAGCAAGGATTCTTTAAGATTAAATTAATGGCATTGTCGGCAAAAATCAATGTTTGCAAGGCAATATTTTTTCCAAAAGGATGTTATCTTTTGATAAATACTGATAAAAAAGTTTGTTTTTACAAATAATATCGTTTCTTTTACGGATTACTTTGTTGTTGAATATTCAAATTTCTTTCGTTTGACAAATATATTTTTACTGTTAAGTATGCCGCGCAATTTATTTGGACTTTTTGCCTGTCTTATTTGCTTTCAGACAATGAGTTTTGGACAGCCGACGAATTTGGCAAATTACGACTATAATTATAGCAATAATATTCAAACCGTTATAATCAGACCTTATGGCTCTGTAGTTGGGTTCCCGATGACTTATCTCAATAGTGGACGTCAGTTGGAGTTGCTTTTTGACGACCTGGATGGAGATTTTGTATTTTACAAATACAGAATTGTCCAGTGTGATGCCAACTGGAGTCTTAGTCAGCTCAGTGAAATTGAATATCTACAGGGTTTCAACGATCAGGAAATAAGGGATTATGCTTACTCTACCAATACTCGTGTTAACTATACGACATATCATTTGGTTTTTCCAAACGACTTACTTGGTGTGACCAAATCGGGCAATTATCTCATCCATGTGTATAGAGACAATGACAATGTTCCGGTGTTGACAAGGCGCTTTGTCGTCAGCGAACAAATATTTAACATAGGGGCTATGCTAACCAGTGACCTCAGAGCGGGCAAAACACTCGAAAATCAAAGGATCGACCTTACCTTAAATCCGACCATGCGCATACCGGATCCAATGAATCAGGTGCGGGTAGCTATAATGAAAAACGGAATCTGGAATACAAGACCTTTATTGACGCCTAAGTACATTAGAAATGAAGAGTTGAGCTTTGACTATTTAGATGAAGTGTCTTTTCCGGGAGGCAAAGAATTTCGATATGTTGATATCAGGAGTGTCCGACGACCAAGTTATAAAATTGAAAACTTCGAAAGATTTAACAATAGGACGGAAGTGTTTCTTAGAACAGAGAGCTTAGAAGGCAATTCTGCCTATTCGTCATATCCCGACCTGGGAGGATCGTATTTAATCCAAAACCTGGATAGGCCGGATGCCGATGACGAATGTGACTATTTTTTGGTGCATTTTTATCTCCATGCTCCAACCAAGTTAGCAAGTCCGGTATATGTGTTAGGGCAGTTTAATGAATGGGGACATCGCGATGACATAGAACCGATGACGTATGTTCCGGAGAAGAAATATTACACTACCAGTATCTTACTCAAGCAAGGTTATTACGATTATTATTATGCCGAAAAAACAAATAAGGGTTTTGACGCAAGGATAACTGAAGGAAATAGCTTTGAGACGTCCAATATTTATCAAATTATCGCCTATTATCGTGCCTATGGAGAACGATGGGATCGCGTAGCCCAGTTCTGGAGCCTTGGAACGCCTGTTTCCGGAGCATTGAGAGAAGATTAATGTTTGCTTTTTTGCAAAAGAAGTAGCGTGTTGAATCCGAATCCGGCAATATTGGTTTTGAAAAACCGTCTAATGCTGATTATGAGGGCAATCCCGATGTGCGAATCGTTTCAATGTCTTCTTTGAAGAGTTGTAAATCGATTTTGCAATTGTCTAATACGGAATTTGGATTGAATAGCCACGCTGCCTTTATTTTATTGTATTTTATAAATAAACGCTGCAAAACCTTTACCTTTCGGAAAATAATTTAAGTACAATACGACTGATAATGACTGTTTCTGTCATCATTCCTTACTATAATGCTGCAAAAACGCTGAAAAGTGCTGTCGAAAGTGTGATGTCTCAGCGTATGATGCCTTTGGAAGTTATTTTGGTTGACAACAATTCTTCTGATGAAAGCCCATTGGTAGCAAAGGATCTCAGTACTCAATATCCTATTATTTGCCTTGCCAGTGAAGCGATGAAGGGCGCTAATTATGCCCGTAATAAGGGGATGAGAATAGCTCAGGGCGATTGGCTTCAGTTCCTGGATGCCGATGATGAATTATTGCCGGATAAACTATTGCATCAAATGAGCTTGATTCGTAGCAAAATGAAGTCTCCTGATATAATAGTCGGAGCGGGTTATATCCGCATTGTCAACCCCCATGGCATGACACACCAGTTTGTAAAGCCGGTACCCGGGGATCCAATCCGGGGTCTGATTTTAGGCACTGCAGGCAACACTTGTAGCAACCTTTGGAATAGAGAATTTCTGGTTGGAATTGACGGATGGGATGAAACTCACACCTATTTAAACGATCCATTTATGGTCTTAAAGTGTATCCGCCACGGAGCCGTCCTCATGGCAGACAATAACCCTCTGACCATGATTCACCAGGATTACAGGGAAGTATCCTATAGCAGGCCGATGACTTCCGAACACCTAACTGCATTGATGGAAGATGTTCATTCTTACTATATTGAATTGTCCGATTATATTCACATCCAAAATCCATTCAATTTGGACTATTTGAGGCTTTTGAAACAGCGACAATTTCTTACCTATTGTAACTTCAAACTCCAATATGGCAATGAATTTCCAGAAATTATTCGTCAGGCAAAAATCAGGAATAAACTCAACTTTCATTTTTTATCAGCGATGAAATCATATTATTATTTTCTCATTTCCTATAAGGTAAAATCCGTAGGCATACTTAAATATCCTTCTGTCTTGTGGAATTCAGTTATTCATATCAGGCAGTTTTTTTCATTGTTTTCATAAAAAAGAGGAAGTACAACAGCGGGATTTGGGTTGAAAATACTTTTTTTATTTCTGCCTAATATCTTTGTGTACCTTCGTATTCGATAATCAACAACGCCATAGTAGCGTGAATTTCGATTCTAAATTTCTATTATGCCAACCAAATATTTTATGTAAGCTATGATGACACTTATGATAGTCTTTATGGCTGTACCGGTTGCCATTCAGGCTTTATTTTGGTTATTATCTACCCATCAATTAGTACGCCCGTCCGGTATTTTTCCGAAAGAAACCCTCGATGTTTCTTTGATAATTTGCGCTCGCAATGAGGCCGACAATTTAATGAATAACCTTTCTTATTTTTTGAATCAGAAAGGTGTTAATATGGAAGTAATTGTGGTTGATGATCATAGCACCGATCAAAGTAATTCAGTATTGGAAGAGTTAGCAATACATCATTCGAAACTACACATCATTCAGATGGAATCAAAGAAACATCCGGGTAAAAAAGATGCGTTGCTAAAAGGAATATTAAGTGCGCAATACGACATTATCCTATTGTCTGATGCCGATTGTTATCCTGTCTCTGATTCATGGGCTGCGTTGATGTCAGCCCCTATTGCCGAAGGATACAGCATTGTTGCCGGTTATAGTCCAATATTGCCTGAAAAGACTCATATTAACAGCTATATGCGGTATGAAAATGTCATAACTGCTTTGCAATATATCGGTTTAGGTCGTACGGGATGTCCATATATGGGAGTCGGGCGAAATCTTGCCTATCATAAAAAAGCAATAGAGGAAGTCGGATATTTCGAAAAACATACGGATGTTGCTGCGGGTGATGATGACCTGACAGTGCAATCCATTTTATTAAAGAAAGGTAGAGAATCCATATACTTTCAGACAGACATTCGAAGTTTTGTCAACACAAAAGGAATGCATGAAGCACACCAATATGTTTTACAGAAGACAAGACATTACAGTGTCAGCAGTAAGTATCCTGCTACAAATCAATATGTTTTAGCCGGAATTCACCTCTCATGGGTATTGTTTTATTTAGGGATAGGAATGTGCGCGGTTATGCATCTATGGTACGCCGGAATCTTATTGCTCGTGACTCATTTTATAATTAGGTGGCTGGGCTGGATTAAAATTAAAAAAGGGTTAGGGCAAAGCTTTTCTATGGTTGATTGGGTGGGGTTTGATATATTGTATCCGTGGATAACATTAATTCTGACTATTTTTGGACTTCTGAAAAAGCAAAAAGCGTGGAAATCATTTTAAAATATTTCAAGAATCTCAGCGAACAACAAAAGGAACAACTTGCACAATTAATGCCGTTGTATAAAGAATGGAATGAAAAGATAAATCTCATTTCGCGAAAAGATATTGATTATCTTTATACACACCATGTGTTGCATAGCCTGGCGATAGCAAAGTATGTCAACTTTAAACCAGATGCAAAGGTGATGGATCTGGGGACGGGGGGCGGATTTCCTGCTATACCGCTGGCAATAATATTTCCGGAGACTCGGTTTTATGCGGTCGATAGTATTGCTAAAAAAATCAAAGTTGTCGGTGATATTAGCGAGCAGCTCAATCTGACCAATGTTGAGGCGATTGTCTCCCGGGCTGAAAGCATGAAAATTAAGGTTGATTTTGTGGTGACCCGGGCGGTAGCCGAGTTGAAGGAGTTGGCACAATGGTCCATGAAACACATCAGTCAACATGAACGGCATGCCATCCCTAATGGCTTGATTGCCTTGAAAGGTCCCATGTTTAAGCAGGAGGCAAAGCTATTACCTAAGGGAGACTTTGTGGATAGTTATGCCATCAGTAAGTATTTTCCGGAGTCTTATTTTGAAGAAAAATACATTGTTTATGTTCAGGGCAGGGGTTGAAAAAAGAGTATATCTTGAATCATCTAAATAACATGTTTTCAAACATTTAGAAAAAATGAGTACAAAATTAAGTGTCAACGTCAATAAAATAGCTTTAGTTCGTAATTCAAGAGGAGCCAATTATCCTGATTTGTTGCGGATGAGCTTAGACTTAGAAGACTATGGAGCAGAAGGTATAACGGTACATCCGAGACCCGACGAAAGACATATAAGATATGACGACATCCCGGTGTTGCGAGCACACATAGAAACAGAATTGAATATCGAAGGCTATCCAACCGATGACTTTATTAAGCTGGTCATCGATAATCATGCCGATCAAGTGACCCTGGTGCCTGACCCTCCGGGTGCTTTGACTTCGGATCATGGTTGGGATTTTAAAAAAGACAGTTCCTTCTTACAAAGGATTATTCCGACCTTTAAGTCAGCAGGAATCAGAGTTTCGTTATTTATAGATGCTGTTGCTGACTATGTCAATGCCGCGCAAGATGTAGGAGCTGACAGGATTGAGCTTTATACAGGCCCCTACGCACAAGGATACGAAGTTGATAAGAAAGGAGATATACAAGGCCATATCGAAGCATCTCGTCGGGCTATGGAAATTGGAATGGGTGTAAATGCCGGTCATGACCTAAATTTGAAAAACCTTGCCTTTTATGCCCATAGCCTCCCATTGTTGCAGGAAGTGTCTATCGGTCATGCACTAATCGTAGATGCTATGTATTGGGGATATTCCAATGCTATACAGATGTACAAAGATCGCCTTGCACATCCGGAGCATTATTTATAGCAGATTGAGCTATTTCTTTTTGCTATAAGCTAAAATGGCTTCGAGCGTTGATTTCTTTGGTTCAAACTTGCAGTCTGGAAGAATTTGAGAAAGTGTTGGTGTTATGTCTGATCTGTCAAGGGTTTCATTGACAAAGGCGAAGGTGTAATTTTTGATTTTCTTAGAATAAAATTGGTTGTTTGGAATTGTATAGGTTTGACTCATATTTAAGGAGTTAGTTTAAAAATTTAACATAGAATTACTTTTCTCATCTAAAACAGCGTTTTAACATTTTTTATTGCATACATTGAAATAAAGTAGAAAAAAAGAATATTTTATTTCAAAAAGGAGGTTGAGACGCATTCAATGCTTAATACTCAACGATCTGTAACGATGAATAGTGTTAAAGATAAATCACACTAATTTTATTTGGCTATTTCAGTTGGATCCCAAAAATATGTATCAAAGTCCTGGACAACGTTGTCTATGACGGTCAGACCTTCCTCCTCCAGACGTTGTGCCATGGTGTGGTTTGGATCAAAATGAAGTTGACCACTCAATGCACCTTTTCTATTGACCACTCGGTGTGCAGGTATTGACATCACGGAGGAAGAAGATTGATTGAGCGCCCATCCAACCATTCTGGCAGACCCAAGCCCCAACGCATTGGCAATGGCGCCAAAGGTGGAAACTCGACCTTGAGGGATAAGTCTTACAATGGCATATACATCATCATAATAAGTGGACATAGGACGGCAAGTTTAATTATTCATTTAATATACAATCCTTGATAATGGTTGTAAAAATGGCAAGATATTGAATTATTTTGTTTCAACATTAATAATTTGAAGGCTCAAAAATGAATATCTTTACCGTTAAAGTAAATGGAACAAACCTTGGAGCAATTTAAAATTACGGTAGAAATAAAGCAAGAAGATATCAAAGCATTATGCGAATTGATTTTGCAAAGGAGAAAGCTGCGGTCAGCAATACTTGGTGTCGTGATGGCTGCCTTCTTTGTCATGATCTTTACAATGGCCGGTGTCGGCATGTATTTGTCCATTGGATTATCTATTTTGTTTGCAGCATTGTTTGCCGGGGCGATGATAAAGCTAACACGTTCTAATTACAGCAGACAGTTTAATTCCAACAAAAACTTTAGGCAGCCTATTGAATATCACATATACAACGACCATTATATTGTTAAAACAGCATCTTCAGAATCCAAAGTTACCTTCGACTCGCGTTATGACATTATTCAGGATGAAGCATATTTCTTTATTTTTCACATGAGAGAAATGGCTTCCGTTATTCCAAAGCGATATTTAAGTGCCGAAGAGTGCACTTTTTTTAATGAAATAATAACCCGTTTCAGAAGAAAATAAATTAGTAAAAATGACAAACCAAGATTCTCATAAAAGGAATGACCGTAATGTGCCCGAAGACCGGATGTCGGATTATGGACGTTTTGTACCATGGTTGTTTTTAATTATAGGGCTAACCATACTATGGTTTTTGAAAGTGAATAAATAGACTTAAATTACTATCACTTTGTTAAGCCTATTG